>NZ_JAQREZ010000011.1:0-99668 GCF_028598715.1 Pseudoalteromonas sp. GABNS16E | reverse complement strand
GGATCGGTAATTGAATTAAAGTGTTTCAGAAAAGTAGCGCTCATATTTTACGTGACCAAGGTGATTATTATGCCTTGATCTGATCACTACATATTCTATAAGTTCAATTTATAATGATCTTGCCGTGTGTTATAAGTGATACCAAAATAAAGAAGATGATTATTTCATTATTATTAAGCAAATCCTTTTACCTATAATCCAATAACTCATGGTATAGATGTGGAGATAAATTAAGCAATAACAATAGGCTCGTATTAAAAAGCAAAAACCCAGCCGAAGCTGGGTTTTTATATAAGCAAGGTGCTTAAAGGAGGATGATTACATCATGCCGCCCATGCCACCCATTCCGCCCATGCCACCCATATCAGGGGCACCAGCAGCTTCTTCTTTAGGGATTTCAGCAACCATTGCTTCGGTAGTGATCATTAGACCCGCAATCGAACCTGCAAATTGTAGTGCAGAGCGTGTTACTTTAGTTGGATCTAGGATACCCATTTCAAGCATGTCGTTGTATTCGCCAGAGGCTGCGTTGTAACCGTAGTTACCTTCGCCACCTTTAACAGCGTTTATTACTACTGACGCTTCGTCGCCTGCATTTGTTACGATTTGACGAAGTGGTGCTTCCATCGCACGAAGTGCAACTTTAATACCGTGGTTTTGGTCTTCGTTGTCGCCAAGTAGCTCAACTAGCTTGCTAGCAGCACGTACAAGAGCAACACCACCACCAGGTACTACGCCTTCTTCAACCGCTGCACGAGTTGCATGTAATGCATCTTCAACACGGTCTTTTTTCTCTTTCATTTCAATTTCAGTCGCTGCGCCTACTTTAATTACTGCAACACCGCCGGCAAGTTTAGCCATACGCTCTTGTAGTTTTTCTTTATCGTAGTCAGACGTTGCTTCTTCAATCTGTGCTTTAATTTGAGCAACACGGCCGTTAATGCCATCTTCTTCACCCGCACCATCAATGATAGTTGTATCATCTTTAGTGATTACTACACGCTTAGCAGTACCTAGGTCTTCGATAGTTGCTTTTTCAAGCTCTAAACCAATTTCTTCAGAGATAACAGTACCGCCAGTTAATACTGCGATATCTTGTAGCATTGCTTTACGACGGTCGCCAAAACCAGGGGCTTTAACTGCTGATACTTTAACAATACCGCGCATGTTGTTAACTACAAGCGTTGCAAGCGCTTCGCCTTCTAGGTCTTCAGCAATGATTAATAGTGGCTTGCTTGCTTTAGCAACGGCTTCTAATGTAGGTAGTAGCTCACGAATGTTAGATACTTTTTTATCTACAAGTAGAATGAACGGGTTGTCTAGCTCAACAGCGCCTTTTTCAGCGTTATTGATAAAGTACGGAGATAGGTAACCACGGTCAAACTGCATGCCTTCTACAACATCTAGTTCGTTCTCTAGTGATTGACCTTCTTCTACAGTAATAACACCTGTGTTACGGCCTACTTTTTCCATTGCTTGTGCAATGATGTCGCCAATTTCTTTATCAGAGTTAGCTGAAATAGTACCTACTTGTGCAATAGCTTTAGTATCAGCACATGGTACAGATAGCGCTTTAAGCTCTTCTACTGCAGCGATAATTGCTTTATCAATACCGCGCTTAAGATCCATTGGGTTCATACCCGCAGCAACCGCTTTAAGACCTTCGTTTACAATAGATTGCGCAAGTACAGTTGCGGTAGTAGTACCGTCACCCGCTGCATCATTTGCTTTAGATGCAACTTCTTTTACCATTTGTGCACCCATGTTTTCAAACTTGTCTTCAAGTTCGATTTCTTTTGCTACAGATACACCATCTTTAGTGATCACTGGAGAGCCAAATGATTTATCTAGTACTACGTTACGGCCTTTAGGACCTAAAGTCACTTTTACTGCGTTTGCTAGGATATTTACGCCTGTTAGCATTTTAGCGCGTGCGTCACCTGCAAAAAGTACTTCTTTTGCTGCCATCTTTAATTTCCTCTAAATTCTTAAATGTTTGTTAAACGAAAAGTAGGGTTAGCCTACAATGCCTAAAATGTTGTCTTCACGCATGATCAGGTACTCTTGACCTTCGATCTTTTCAGTTTTTTCAACATATGAGCCAAATAACACAGTGTCACCGGCTTTTACTTCTAAAGCTCTAACGTCACCGTTATCTAGAACGCGACCATTGCCAACAGCAATAACTTCTCCGCGAGTTGATTTTTCAGCTGCAGAGCCAGTTAATACAATACCGCCAGCAGACTTGGTTTCTTCTTCTAGACGCTTAACGATTACGCGATCTTGTAAAGGACGAATGTTCATTTTTTTAGTTCTCCTAACAGTTTCTGAACAGTACAGAAAAAAGCTTTTCTAATTTGCATTCATTAATGGGGGTAGAGTGTAAAATTCCAAGAGAAAAATCGATAAATTTTTAATCTTTTCTCTCATACTCGCCATCAATGGTAGTTGGTTTATTTACATGCTGTTGTTCTTGCTGCGAATGTGGGTGTTGTGTAAAGGCCGAAGAGCCTTGCTGTGCACCTGTGCTCATGCGTACCGTTGCCTGACTAGCAAGGCCTGCAGCAAGTTTATTGCGTATTGAGGGGGTTAATAATAGTAGGCCGAATACATCGGTCATAATGCCTGGGGTTAGCAATAAAACACCCGCAATGATCACGCAAATACCGGTAAATAATTCTTTAGCTGGCATTTGTCCTTGGGCCATTTGGCTTTGTGCATTTTGTAATGCACCCATACCTTGTTGTTTAACCATTCTGGCGCCCAAAATAGCCGTAACAATCACTAGGGCTATAGTCGCAAAACCACCAATTACATCGCTAACCTGTATTAGTAGCGCAATTTCGATGATAGGAATGATAATAAACAACACAAATAAAAATCTAAACATAGGGCTCTCTAAATAATGGCACTCAAAAGAGTGGATGAAATATAAGTGAGGGTGAAAGGGTCTATTTTCAAGGTTGAGCTTAAAGTGATTAATAATTGCTTAATATCTACAATTATTCATCGCCTACACATTACACTAGCTATCAGATACTATTGCATTAGTTCCCTATAAATTAGTAAAGGTTAATTATGACTACGCAATTTAAATTGATATTTACCACGTGCAAAGATGAGGCTGAAGCACGCACTTTAGCAAAAGCACTTGTAGCGCAAAAATTAGCGGCGTGTGTAAATATTTTACCAAATATGACCTCAGTTTATATGTGGGAAGGCGATGTTGCCCAAGAGATAGAAGCAAAGCTACTGATTAAAACAAAATCAGAAAAAATGAATGATGTTTTTGAAACCATCAAAAGTTTACACAGTTACGAAGTGCCCGAAATTCAAGTGGTTGATGTGGCCACTGGTAATTTGGCTTATTTTCATTGGATGGATGAGGTATTAAATTAATGCGGTTTTTCATTTTATTATTGGTTAGCTTGCTGGCGCTTCCGGCAAAGGCAAACACCAATAATGTGCTAGGTGATTTACTTGCCCCGCCACAGCAAACCTTTTTACCCGTAGACCAGGCGTTTGTATTTGATTTTGATCAGCAAGGTAGCACTTTATTTGTGGGATGGGATATAGCCCCTGACTATTACCTTTATAAAAAGAAAATAGAAATTATCGCCAAAGGCGCCAACATAAAGGTAGGCGATGCCGGTGCTGGCGAAATAATTGAAGACGAGTTTTTTGGCAAAACCGAAGTTTTTTTCAATAGTGTGAGTGTTATAAGTAAGCTCAGTAATGTTACAGAGGGTGCTGTTGTAAAGGTGCGCTATCAGGGCTGTGCCAAAGCAGGGCTGTGTTATCCGCCTGAGGTTATTAGTATTCCTTTAAGCGTTATTGCCTCAGAGCAAGCGCAAGGTAATAACTCATCTGCTGATGCCGCTGATACATTAAACGCATTAACTCCTTCTGTAGACTCAACACGTAGCCAAAGCAATACAACCACTCAAGATTTAAGTTTTACAGAGCGATTAGCAAGTCAAAGTTTAGTAACCAATTTACTCATATTTTTTGCTGTTGGGGTGGGGCTTGCGTTTACACCCTGTGTGTTCCCTATGTTTCCTATTTTATCGAGTTTAATTGCAGGGCAGCAAAACCTGTCTACTAAAAAAGCGTTTGCGTTGTCGTTTGTATATATACAAGGTATGGCGCTTACTTATGCTGCATTAGGATTAGTAGTGGCGGCCTTAGGCGGGCAAGTGCAGGGGTATTTACAACACCCTTATGTACTTATTAGTTTTAGTTTACTGTTTGTATTGCTCGCAATGTCGATGTTTGGCTGGTACGAAATTAAGTTACCCAGCGCCATGATGAGCAAGCTAACGCAAGTCAGTAATAACCAAAAAGGCGGCAATTACCTAGGTGTGTTTTTAATGGGGGTATTGTCGGGGTTAATTGCATCACCTTGTACCACAGCTCCGTTATCTGCTGCGCTATTATTTGTAGCGCAAAGTGGTGACTACCTTGTCGGTGGTTTAACCCTGTATGTATTAAGTTTAGGAATGGGCCTACCGCTTTTATTACTCGGTACTTCTGGTGGCAAATTGCTTCCTAAAGCAGGCGGTTGGATGGAGCAAGTTAAAACGTTATTTGGTTTTATTATGCTTGTTGTGCCACTTATTTTATTGGAGCGCATAATTAGCGCCGACATTATTTTACTTATGGCGGGTATTTTAGCACTGGCAACGGCTGTTTATTTACACTATTGGCAGAGTGCTCAGCCACAAAGCAAGCTTAAAACAGCGCTTTGGTTTAGTGCTACATTTTTAGTAGTTACTGGTTTTACATTAGCTAAAAACGTTATTTGGCCGCAGCAACAGGTTGAGCAGGTTAGTCAGCAAAGTAATGAGTTTAAACAAGTGGCTAATTTAACCGAGCTAAAAAACGCTGTTGCTGAAGCTAATCGGCAAGGCAAAATGGTGATGGTTGATTTATACGCCGATTGGTGTGTGGCATGTAAAGAGTTTGAGCATTACACATTTCCAGATGCCAAAGTACAGAGCGAGTTTAGTCACTATCAGTTAATTCAAATCGATTTAACGCAAAGTGATGACACCACCATTGAGCTAATGGAAGAGTTCACTGTGTTTGGTTTACCCAGTATTTTGTTTTTTAACACACAAGGGCAAGAGCTAAGTTCAGAGCGCGTTACAGGATTTTTAAACGCTGATGATTTTGCCACCCACCTAGCTGCAGTGCGCGCCAGCGCACAATAATAGTGCAATTTAGCCGCTTGGGCTTACCAAGTGGCTTGCCTTCAATTATGTCATATTTATTACACCTCCAGAGATTAGACCAGTATTTTGCTGCTATTTACATCGAACTGACTATAATAGCTGGCTAACGTGAGAATTTGTTGCAATTTTTGTTTTTTATACTTACTTTAGTGTACAAAATTAGCTCGCAACGGCTTAACTCATTACTTAGAGGATATATCGCGTATTATGGCTGCAAAATTTAAACTTTTAGTTATAAATGGTCCAAATTTAAACATGCTAGGAAAGCGTGAGCCAGAAAAGTACGGTTTGCACACTCTTGGTGAAATTATGAGCGAACTAACGACTGCCGCAGAGGGTCTAGATGTTCAGCTTACGCATTTTCAAAGTAATAGTGAGCAAGCCCTTATTGAAAGAATACACGATGCTTGGCAGGCAGTTGATTACATAATTATTAATCCTGCTGCATTTACGCATACTAGCGTCGCTTTACGTGATGCATTGTTAAGCGTTGATATTCCTTTTTTTGAGGTGCACTTAAGTAATGTGCATGCACGTGAAGCATTTCGTCATCATTCGTATTTTTCTGATGTGGCGCAAGGTGTGGTATGTGGATTAGGTGCAATGGGTTACCACGCAGCATTGAACGCTGCCGTGAGCCGGTTGCACAACTCGAATTAATTTAAACTAACAAACTTATAGGCGGGTCGTTCATGGATATTCGCAAGATCAAAAAGCTAATCGAATTAGTAGAAGAATCAGGTATTGCTGAGCTAGAAATCACTGAAGGTGAAGAATCAGTACGTATTAACCGTAACAACATGAGCGCAGGTCCTGCTTACGCTCAGTACGCACCACAGCAATTTGCTGCTCCAGCGCCTGCGGCACCAGCACAAGCTGCGCCAGCCGTTGAAGCTGATGCTACACCAGCAGCGCCTGCAGGCCATCAAGTTAAATCACCTATGGTTGGTTCATTTTACTCAGCAGCTTCTCCAGAAGCGCCAGCATACGTAGAAGTAGGTTCTCAAGTTAAAGTAGGTGATACTTTATGTATCGTTGAAGCAATGAAAATGATGAACCAAATTGAGTCAGATAAAGCGGGTACAGTTACAGCTATTTTAGTTGAAAATGGCGAACCAGTAGAATTTGATCAACCTCTATTCATCATTGAATAATTTAGTAACCTAAAGGCCAACTCTTATGTTAGATAAAGTAGTCATTGCAAACCGAGGTGAAATAGCACTTCGCGTATTGCGCGCCTGCAAAGAGCTTGGGATCAAAACGGTTGCTGTGCATTCAACGGCGGATCGCGATCTTAAGCACGTATTACTTGCAGATGAAACCATTTGTATCGGTAGACCTCCAGCCACTGAAAGTTACTTAGATATTCCGCGCATTATTGCGGCTGCTGAAGTAACAGACGCTGTAGCGATTCACCCAGGATATGGTTTTCTTTCAGAAAATGCAGATTTTGCTGACCAAGTTGAGCAAAGCGGTTTTGTATTTATTGGTCCAAAAGGCGACACTATTCGTCTTATGGGCGATAAAGTATCGGCAATCAATGCAATGCGCAAAGCCGGTGTACCATGTGTACCGGGTTCTGACGGTCCGGTATCGGATGACAAAGAACGCAACATGCAAATTGCAAAGCGCATTGGTTACCCGGTAATTATTAAAGCCGCTGGTGGCGGTGGTGGCCGTGGTATGCGTGTAGTACGTAGCGAAGCTGAATTAATTGATTCAATCGCACTTACTCAACAAGAAGCGAAACAGTTTTTTGGTAATAGCATGGTTTACATGGAAAAATTCCTTGAAAACCCTCGCCATATTGAAATTCAGGTACTTGCTGATGGACAAGGTAATGCTGTTCATTTAGGTGAGCGTGACTGTTCTATGCAACGTCGTCACCAAAAAGTAGTTGAAGAAGCGCCTGCTCCAGGTATAACGGCAGAAGTGCGTAAATTTATTGGTGAGCGCTGTACACGTGCATGTATCGAAATTGGTTACCGTGGTGCGGGTACGTTTGAGTTTTTATACGAAAACGGCGAATTTTACTTCATCGAAATGAACACCCGTATTCAAGTTGAGCACCCAGTGACTGAAATGGTAAGCGGTGTTGATTTAATTAAAGAACAGCTAAAAATTGCTGCTGGGCAACCGCTATCTTTCACGCAAGATGACGTTGTTATCCGCGGTCACGCAATTGAATGTCGTATTAACGCAGAAGACCCAGAAACGTTTATCCCGTCGCCGGGTAAAATTACACGTTTCCACCCTGCAGGTGGTTTAGGTATTCGTTGGGATAGCCATATTTATGCTGACTATACAGTACCTCCACATTACGATTCGATGATTGGTAAGCTTATTACTTACGGTGAAAACCGTGATGTGGCTATTGCCCGTGCTCGTAATGCGTTGAACGAATTAGTTATTGATGGCATCAAAACAAACACGCCATTACATAAGAAAATTCTTGCAGACGAAAACTTCCAAAGTGGTGGTACAAATATCCACTACCTTGAGAAAAAACTAGGGCTATAGAGCCCCAGTTAATTAAAACCGGCTTAGGCCGGTTTTTTTATGCCTAAAACGCCAATTTATCGCCTTCAAGAAATATTCTGGTATGATTAGCAAAGATGCGCTTTTAGTAAATTTTTGAGGTAACAATGACGCGTAGTTTTGAAGCTCACCTAAATGATGAAATAGCCACAGTAGCAATGGGTAACAAAGTGGCTGCTATTATAGAGCAAGGTGCAGTAATTTATTTACACGGTGATTTAGGCGCAGGTAAAACAACATTTACGCGTGGTGTAGTGCAAGGCTTTGGCCACACTGGTAAGGTAAAAAGCCCAACCTATACGTTGGTAGAGCCATACGAACTGACACGTGCTAATGTATATCATTTTGACCTATACCGGTTAGGCGATCCTGAAGAGCTTGAGTACATGGGTATAAGAGATTACTTTTCTGAGCAGGCTATTTGTATTGTTGAGTGGCCAGAAAAAGGGGGAGAATTTATACCTGTTCCCGATTTAGACATTACCTTAAGTTACGTTGGCGATGAGCGCAAAATTGTTATTAATAGTGCCAGCGAGCGCGGAATAGCAATTGTCGAAAAACTAACTAACCTAAACCCGAGTTAATATACTTACTAACACATTGAAATATAAAAGCATCAAAGTTACCTTTTTAGTTGGCGTACAAAATAGCAGCTTAAGGTAGATTTACTATCCAACGTTTAGGTTAATAAGCTAATAGCGGGTCAAGGCGCCCGCTCTCATAATAATAAATAGTTAAGGCAATGGTAGTTATAATGAATCGAGGTGTAGTTAAACTTTTTATTTGTTTCATAGTTTTCGCTGTGAGCTTACCGTTGTGGGCAAAAAATACCATAAATAGTGTACGCGTATGGCCCTCGCCAGATAGCACGCGGGTGGTATTTGATTTAGATGATAAGCCCGATTTTAGCTATTTTATGCTTAAAAACCCGAGTCGCTTAGTGGTCGACCTTGAAAACACCAAGGGGTTAAAAGTATTACCGAGTATTCCTTCTAAGCACAAAATTGTAAGCAAGCTGCGCTATTCAAAACCTAAAAATAAACAAAGTGTACGTTTTGTATTTGAGCTAACCGCGCCTATTAAGCCGGTTATTTTTGCGCTGGCACCTACTGGCCCGTACAAAAACAGGTTAGTTGTGGATTTATATAATAAAAGTGAACCTGCAGTAAGCTCTACACCTGCCCAAAAAGCAGCTAAAAAGCGCCAGTTAAGCCAAGAGCGAGACATTGTTATTGCAATTGATGCGGGCCATGGCGGAGAAGACCCTGGTTCTATTGGCCCCTCTGGTACGTATGAAAAAACCATTACCCTGCAAATAGCTAAACGTTTAGAGCGTATGATTGACGGCGAACGTGGCATGATTTCGCGCATGGTAAGAAGTGGCGACTACTTTGTTAAGCTTAATACCCGTACCAACCGAGCACGCCAGAAAAAAGCCGACTTTTTAGTGTCAATTCATGCTGATGCATTTACCAGCCCTGGGCCAAATGGTGCTTCGGTGTGGGTGTTATCGCTTGGTCGCGCTAATTCTGAGATTGGTAAATGGATAGAAGATAAAGAAAAACACTCAGAGCTTTTAGGTGGTGCAGCCGATGTAATTAAAGATGCTGCTAACGAAAAATACCTCGCGCAAGCGCTGCTCGATATGTCGATGGACCACTCAATGAAAACGGGGCTTAGTGTGGCCGAAGAAGTAGTAAAAGAGCTAAAAAAGGTCGCTAAATTACATAAAAAAGATCCACAACATGCAAGTCTTGCCGTATTAAAGTCGCCAGATATCCCTTCCATTTTGGTTGAGACAGGTTTTATTTCAAACCCCCGTGAAGAGCGCATGTTAAAAAGCGCTAATCATCAGGAACGCTTAGCTAAAGCGATGTTTACGTCTATAAAAAATTATTACTTAAAAAACCCACCTGATGATTCGTTATTTGCAAAGCTTAAATCGCAGTACCCAACTAAACATAAAGTTCGCCCAGGTGAATCGCTAAGTCTATTAGCGAGTCGGTATGGCGTATCGGTAGCCAAATTAAAGCAAGTTAATCAACTACGCTCAAACACCTTGTTTATAGGTCAAGAGCTGGACATACCGCAGAGTTGATGTTTATTAAACCTGTACACGTATTAGGGGCCTCATGAGTATTGAAATATTACCTGCACGATTAGCTAACCAAATAGCGGCAGGTGAAGTGGTTGAACGCCCGGCTTCAGTGGTTAAAGAACTGGTAGAAAATAGCTTAGATGCGGGCGCTACGCGTGTGCAAATAGACATAGAGCGGGGCGGTCACAAGCTTATTCGTATTCGTGATAATGGCTCAGGTATTGGCAAAAATGAGCTCACTTTAGCGCTTTCGCGCCATGCAACAAGTAAACTTAAATCACTCGATGATTTAGAAAATATTTGCTCTTTAGGCTTTAGAGGGGAAGCGCTTGCATCTATTAGTTCGGTATCGCGTTTAACGCTTAGCTCAAAGCCCAAAGCACAAGATGCCGCGTGGCAAGCGTTTGCACAGGGGCGCGATATGGACGTGCAAGTAAAGCCGGTAGCCCACCCAGATGGCACAACGATAGAAGTTAAAGATTTATTTTTTAACACCCCAGCAAGGCGCAAGTTTTTACGCACCGAAAAAACCGAATTTAGCCACATTGATGAGCTTATAAAGCGTATTGCACTGAGTCGTTTTGATGTGTCGATTACACTGACGCATAACCAAAAGGTGGTTAGGCAGTACCGTGCTAAAACCGATCCAAATCAAGCGATTACTCGGGTTGCGCAAGTTGCAGGTAAAGCCTTTGCTGAGCAAGGATTGCATATTCAATCTGGCGAAAGTGGTTTACAGCTACATGGCTGGGTATTGCCAGTGGGATCAGCTAATACCACGCAATATACATATGTAAATAATCGCATGATGCGCGATAAGCTAATTTTACATGCTATTCGTCAGGCGTTTGAAGAGGTAAGTGGAGCGCATGAACTCCCAGGTTTTGTTATTTATATTGATATTGACCCAAGGCAAGTGGATGTAAATGTTCATCCTGCAAAGCACGAGGTGCGTTTTCATCAAGGCCGGTTAGTGCACGACTTTATATTACAGGCGATTAAGCAAGTAGTTGTGCCTCTACAAGGCGAATTTGCAACTAATCAAGCGGCCATAGACGATTACCAATCCTCAGCGTTTATTGAGCAGCCAAGTCATGCGGCTAATAACCAGCCAGTTCAGCAGGGGTATGATTACCCTAAGTCACAGTTGCAGCCAATAGATTCACAAAACGGTGGTTTTACTAGTCGTGCCCCCTCTAATCGCGCAGGGTCAGGGAATGGCGCTGCGGGGTATGCTTCACCGTCTCAAAAACATGGTGCTAATCATCACGATGTAAATGCATTTTATCAAGGGGTGAGTGAGCAACAAGCCGCTCATTTTGAGCATAGTGTATTAGCGCAACCCGTTATTGATGAGAGCGCTGCACACGCATTAAAAAGTGTGCAGGTATTAAATGTAAATAAAGGCGTGTGTGTATTTACTCAGCAGCAGCAGTTATTTTGCTCACACTATAAGCATGCACTTGTTGATTACTGGCATGCACAAATAAAAGAGCTGGGTAATTTAGAGGGTAAAGCCTTGTTATTACCAGTAAGGGTTAACCTTGAAAAAGCTGACTGCGAACTAATAGCTCAGCAGCAATCGTGGTTTACTTTATTAGGCTTTGAGCTAGTTATTGAAAAACAGTTTGTGATGGTTAAAAAGCTACCCACGTGTTTATATCTACTTGAAGTATCAGCCGCGGTCGAGAGCTTGCTTGGCGCATGTAAAACACAGCTCAACGAGTTACAAGCGTGGCTCACATGGCAGCTTAGTTGTGTACCAGAACGCTTTTATGAAAGTAATGCATTTATTGAATTACAAATTAGCTTACAAAATAATCCGCAAACAATTGAACGTTTAAAAGAAAAAGCAGTTAAAATAGACCTAGAACACTATTTAACGCAATTAAATTAAGGTACCCGTGTTGAGCAATTTACCGGTCATATTTTTAATGGGCCCAACCGCAGCTGGTAAAACGGCGTTGGCAATTTCACTGTGTGAGCACTTAAATACAGAAATAATCAGCGTTGATTCAGCGTTAGTGTATAAAGGTATGGACATAGGTACGGCAAAGCCCGATGCAGAAGAACTTGCTCGTGCTCCGCATCATTTAATTGATTTACTCGATCCGAGCGAAACCTATTCGGTCGCCGATTTTAGACGTGATGCGATAAAAAAAATTGATGAATTCCATCAACAAGGTAAAGTACCAATATTAGTGGGTGGCACCATGATGTACTTTAAATCTTTAATTGATGGATTATCGCCACTGCCTGAAGCCTGCCCAGTAGTTAGAGCAGAGCTTGAAGCGCAAGCAAAACAATTTGGCTGGCCCCATTTACATCAAGAGCTGGGTAAAGTAGATCCGCAAGCGGCCGACAAGATAAGTGAAAATGATTCACAAAGAATAAATCGAGCTTTGGAAGTTTACCGTATTAGTGGTAAAACAATGACTGAATTGCAAAAGCAAAAGCAGCCAACGTTACCTTATACTTTTCATCAATTTGCGATTGCGCCTGATGATCGCAGTGAATTACATCAGCGAATTGAAAAAAGGTTTAAAATAATGATAGAACAGGGGTTTGAAAAAGAAGTTTCGACCCTATATCTACGTAAGGATTTACACCCCAATATGCCTTCTATTCGTTGTGTAGGTTATAGACAAATGTGGGATTATCTTGCGGGTGAAGTAGACCATGATGAGATGGTTTTTCGCGGCATTGCTGCAACGCGTCAACTGGCAAAACGTCAGCTAACGTGGTTACGGAGTTGGCCTGATGTTACATGGTTAACAACAGACGATGAAGAAAACTTGCATCGCGTAGTAAGTTCGCTAAGCTAGTAGTAGTTGCGAATTATTTAATTAAATAAGTTCAGCTACTTAAATTATAATAACACCTAGAACGAAGGAACAATAACATGGCAAAAGGCCAATCGTTACAAGACCCATTTTTGAATGCACTACGTCGTGAGCGCATTCCAGTATCAATCTTTTTGGTAAATGGCATAAAATTACAAGGTAAAATTCAGTCATTTGACCAATTTGTTATTTTACTTGAAAACACTGTAAACCAAATGGTGTATAAACACGCAATTTCAACAGTTGTACCTGCTCGTGCAGTCAACTTCCAAGGTGTTCAAGGGAGCGATGACACTGAAGAGCAAGAACCAGGAAATATTTAATTAGGAGCGTAATGCTTGTTTGACCGCTATGAATCCGGCGAACAGGCAGTCTTAGTTCATATCGACTTACCTAAAGATGGCGATCGTGAAGATCTTCATGAATTAGAGTTGTTGGTATCTTCTGCTGGTGTTAGTAGTTTGGCGGTTGTGCAAGGCAGCCGCCAAGCACCACATCCGAAACTATTCGTCGGTACCGGTAAAGCAGAAGAAATAGCTGAGATTGTCAAAATCCACAATGCAGATGTTGTCATCTTTAATCATCAATTAAGTCCGTCTCAAGAACGTAACTTAGAGCGCGTTTGCCAATGTCGTGTACTTGATAGAACAACACTTATTCTTGATATTTTTGCCCAAAGAGCCCGTACCCACGAAGGTAAGCTACAAGTAGAGCTTGCTCAGCTTAGGCATATGTCTACTCGATTAATCCGAGGGTGGACTCACCTTGAGCGCCAAAAAGGGGGAATAGGTTTACGAGGCCCAGGCGAAACACAGCTTGAAACCGATAGACGTTTATTGCGCGCGCGCATTAAAAATATTCGTGCCCGATTAGCCAAAGTGGCTGTACAACGCGAGCAGGGTAGACGTGCGCGTACGCGTAACGAAATTCCTACCGTGTCGCTTGTAGGGTATACCAATGCGGGTAAATCAACCCTGTTTAACCGTATAACAGACTCAGATGTATACGCAGCGGATCAGCTTTTTGCCACGCTTGACCCAACACTACGTAAACTTGATATAGGTGATGTTGGTTCGGTTATTTTGGCCGATACAGTGGGATTTATTCGCCACTTACCGCATGACTTAGTGGCAGCCTTTAAAGCAACACTAACAGAAACGCGTGAAGCCGACCTACAATTACATGTAATTGATGTGGCAGACCCGCGCAGACGCGAAAACATAGAGGAAGTACAGTCGGTTTTAAAAGAGATTGAAGCTGATGAAGTACCGCAATTATTAGTTTATAACAAAATTGATGCGCTTGATGATGTAAGCCCACGAATTGATCGGGATGACCAAGGACAGCCTATAAGAGTATGGTTATCTGCACAAACCGGCGAAGGGTGTGAGCTACTTAGCGAAGCAATAAGTGACCTGCTTGCTAAGAAAATGCTTAGTGGTACGTTATTACTTGCCCCTCAATATGGCCGGTTAAGAGCGTCTTTGTTTAGCTTAAGTGCAGTCCATGAAGAGCGCTTTGATGAACATGGTAACTGGTTGTTGGATGTACGTTTACCTATGGTTGAATGGAACCGATTAATTAAAGAGTTTGGTCCTGAAATTGAGGGTTTTATCAATCGCGATTAAAAATTGGCATATAAATGTCGGTTTTTGTATGAGAAACGCGGTAGATTTGATAGATTTAACACAATTTCCTAATTTATTTAGATAACAATGGAGTATAGCTATGGCCTGGAATGAACCGGGTAATAATGGCAATGACAAAGATCCGTGGAACAATAAAGGCGGACGTGATCAAGGCCCACCTGATTTAGACGAGGTGTTCCGTAAGTTTAGCAACAAGTTAGGCGGCATATTTGGCGGAAAAAAATCCGGCAATAATAGTGGCGGTGGACTTGGCGGAGCCGGTATTTCATTTATCCTCATTATCGCCGCAATTGTGTGGGCGTTAAGTGGTATTTATACGGTTAAAGAGGCCGAACGTGGTGTGGTACTGCAATTTGGTAAGTATGACCGTATTGCAGAGCCAGGCCTACGCTGGAAAATGACCTTTATTGAAACGGTTATTCCGGTAGATATTGAAGCTGTACGTTCATTATCTGCATCAGGGTTTATGCTAACGGAAGATGAAAACGTAGTAAGCGTTGAGTTTGAAGTGCAATACCGTGTTATTGACCCGTACCTTTACAAGTTTAGCGTAACTAATGCTGATAACAGCTTAGAAGAAGCGCTTGATAGCGCGTTACGTTACGTTGTTGGCCATGCAAAAATGGACCAAGTACTGACTAATGGCCGTGAAGTTGTTCGTCAAAATACGTGGGATGAGCTTAATAAAATCATCGAACCGTATAACTTAGGTTTAATTGTGACCGATGTGAACTTTAAAGATTCACGTCCACCAACTGAAGTAAAAGATGCATTTGATGACGCTATTGCCGCACAAGAAGATGAAGAGCGTTTCATCCGTGAAGCAGAAGCGTATGCACGTGAAATTGAACCGCGCGCGCGTGGTCAAGTAACACGTATGACGCAAGAAGCAGAAGGTTATCAAGAACGCATTACACTTGAAGCACAAGGTGAAGTGGCTCGTTTTGAAAAGCTATTACCTGAGTACCAAGCAGCTAAAGAAGTAACGCGCGAACGTTTATACATTGATGCTATGGAAGAGGTGCTTAGCAGCAGTTCTAAAGTCATTGTTGATGTTAAAGGCGGTAACAACATGATGTACTTACCACTTGATAAAATTATGGAAAAGCAAGGCACTGCAACACGTGTAGCTTTACCAAGCTCAAGTGATATTCAAGATTTACGCAATAAAGTAAACACATCACGAAATAGCACTGTGAATAGCGGTAATGACCGTTTTAACAGCGATCGCTTTAACAATAACGGGAGATAAGCGTAATGAAAAACTTTAGTTTAGTCATACTATTAGCTGCCATTATTATGTCTTTCTCTGCGGTATTTGTAGTACCAGAAGGGCAAAAAGCGATTGTGTTGCTATTTAGCAAAGTTGAAAAAGACAGTGAAGACAAAGCCGTTGTATACAGCCCAGGCCTTCACTTAAAAGTACCATTTTTTAGCCAAGTACGTCGTATTGATGCACGTATTCAAACGCTAGATGGCACGCCAGACCGCTTTGTAACAAGCGAGAAAAAAGACTTAATTGTTGATTCGTTTGTTAAATGGCGCGTAAACGACTTTAGCGCATTTTACCTTCGTGCTCGTGGTGATAAGCAATACGCTGAAACACTACTAAAGCAAAAAGTTAACAATGGTCTGCGTACTAACTTTGGTACGCGTACTATTCGCGAGATTGTATCGGGTGAGCGTAGTGAGCTAATGGAAGAGGCGTTAGTACAAGCTTCTGAAAGTGCGCGCGAGTTAGGTATTGAAGTACTTGACGTGCGTGTTAAGCAAATTAACTTACCACAAGAAGTGAGTAGCTCTATTTACCAACGTATGCGCGCTGAGCGTACTGCTGTTGCAAAAGAGCACCGCTCGGAAGGTCAAGAAAAAGCAGAAACTATTCGTGCTAATGTTGACCGCCGTGTAACGGTAATGCTTGCTGATGCAGAGCGTAATGCGCGCTCAGTACGTGGTCAAGGTGATGCAGAAGCTGCCGCTATTTATGCTAAAGCATACAACAAAGATCCAGAGTTCTTTGGCTTTGTTCGTTCTTTAGAGGCGTATAAAAAGACCTTTAAAGATAAACAAGATGTTATGGTACTTTCACCAGATAGTGACTTCTTTAAATATATGAAAGGCGCTGCAGCGCAATAAGCGATGTCTTAATCATTTAAAAAGTTATAAAGCCCCGCCTATGCGGGGCTTTTTGTTAAGCATAATTTAAAACTTTAAATTACTGTTATATATGTGGTTATTTAAAAAGTGTGATGGCCTAAAAAATACGCGCAGAAAAAATAAGCTGAACAGGGGTGATCTTTACTTCCGTTTTCTGGTAAAATCTCGTCCTAATTTTCTCGAAGTGAATTTACAATGGGTAAAAACGTTGTTGTATTAGGCACCCAATGGGGTGACGAAGGTAAGGGTAAGGTTGTTGATCTCCTTACAGACAAAGCATCTTTAGTAGTTCGATACCAAGGAGGCCACAATGCGGGTCATACTTTAGTTATTGACGGTGAAAAGACAGTTCTACACCTTATTCCATCGGGTGTATTACGTGACAATGTTAAATGTGTGATTGGTAATGGTGTGGTTTTATCGCCAGAAGCGCTAATGAAAGAAATTGGCATGTTAGAAGAGCGTGGCGTACCTGTACGTGAGCGTCTTTTAATTAGTGAAGCATGTCCGTTAATTCTGCCTTTCCATGTTGCATTAGATGTAGCTCGCGAAACTGCTCGCGGCGACAAGCCAATTGGTACAACTGGCCGTGGTATCGGTCCTGCGTACGAAGATAAAGTAGCCCGTCGCGGTTTACGCGTAGGTGACTTATTCAATCCAGAATTATTCGCAGCTAAACTAAAAGAAGTACTTGAATACCATAACTTCACTTTAGTTAACTACTACAAAGTAGATGCTGTTGATTTCCAAAAAACGTTTGATGATGCAATGGCTGTTGCAGACATCTTAAAAGCAATGGTTGTTGATGTAACTGAGCTTTTAGATCAAACACGTTTAGCGGGCGAACACATTTTATTTGAAGGTGCACAAGGTACATTACTTGATATCGATCACGGTACTTACCCTTATGTAACCTCTTCAAACACCACTGCTGGTGGCGTTGCGACTGGTGCTGGTTTTGGTCCATTAAACCTTGACTACGTGTTAGGTATTATTAAAGCGTACACTACACGTGTTGGTTCTGGTCCTTTCCCTACAGAGCTTTACGATGGCCTTGAAAAACAAGACCCAGTGGGTAAGCACTTAGGTGATAAAGGTCATGAGTTTGGCGCGACAACAGGTCGTTTACGCCGTACTGGTTGGTTAGATGCTGTAGCAATGCGCCGCGCAGTTCAAATCAACAGCATCTCTGGTTTTTGTTTAACTAAGTTAGATGTTTTAGATGGTTTAGAAACGCTTAAAATCTGTACTGGTTACCAGCTTGAAGATGGCACAGTGACTAATGTAACGCCATTAGCTGCTGAAGGTTACGAGAAAGTAACACCAGTATATGAAGAGATGCCAGGTTGGTCTGAAAACACAGTTGGTGTAACTAGCCTTGAAGGCTTACCAAAAGCTGCGATTGACTACATCAAGCGTATCGAAGAAATCACAGGTGTACCTGTTGATATTATTTCTACCGGCCCAGATCGTGTAGAAACAATGGTACTTCGCAACCCGTTTGCTTAATCACCATTCGTTTAAAAAAAAGCTGCTTTTTGCAGCTTTTTTTATGCCTAAAATTCACCTTGGAACGATCTTTGTATATTATTTGATAAGTTTTATTTTATACGTGGTAAACATGCGCCTATCTACCTGTAACACTTTTCTAGCGTCTTTGCTCACTCCGTTACTTTTATCTATAAGTAGCAATGTGTTAGCTGAAGAAACGCCCGCTGCGGTGCCGCTTTATACCGAACCGGAGCTGATTGCACTAATAAATAAAAATACACATTTGCAGCGTGTAAAGGCAGACGATTGCCAATTAGTACAAGATATAGAGGCAAGGGCCAATAAAATGGCGCTGCCATCTTACCAATTTTTATATGGCGATATGCTGGCATATAACGTGTGTGTTGAGCGCAATGTGGAATTAGGTGTGTACTACATGCGTAAAGCGGCTGAACAAGGCTTAGCGGCTGCGTTAGAGCAGCTTGGACGTTATTACGACACGGGTCGCTTAGTGCAGCAAGATAAAGCTATGGCCATTACCTACTTACGAGAGGCCTCAGCGCAAGGGAACTTAAAAGCACAGCTAAGGCTGGTTAAGCTTTTTAATGCAGGCTACGGAAGCCCACGTGACTTTGAAGATGCGTATCGCTGGTTATTCAATGCCATGGTGGCAGATAAAGCAACCCACAAAAAAATTGAGCGTGCGCTTAGCTTACTCGCTCAAAAAATGCCCGATAGTGTTGTTGCCCGCGCCCGATTGCCCATGTAAGTGCCGATAACGCACGCTATTTATATAAAATAAAAAAGCCCTAATATTTAATTAGGGCTTTTTTGCAATAACCAAAAGAGGTTAGCTCTCTTCTTTATTTTTTGTTTTAGCGGGGTCTTTTAAGACCGACATTTTTGGCGGCTGAAGTGCAAAGATACGCTCTCCCTCCTGCGGTGGCTTTTCCATATTACTGGTAAATGGGCGAAGCTTTACTGGCGTATCGTCGTCGTTGTCTTTATCACCTTTTAAAATAAACAACGGGATCGCTTCAGGGTTCATCTCTTGGTATTTTTCCCAATCAAATTCTTCTGAAATACGCGTCGCACTTACTTTACCGCCTTTAGCAATAATACTGCTTAGGCGAGCGTAAGAGCCATCTTCACCAAACAAAATTTGTCTAGATAGGAATGTTGCACTGTCTTTGTTCGCTTTAGCATGCGAGGTAGATGAGCGCAGTGAAAATACATTTTTTTCATTTAATAAATGAGAAAAATATTGTACACCAAGCGCATTATGGTGGCGGTTTGGTGAAAGTGCTAATACCGTTCTTATTGTTGTGAGCGGCAAGTAACGCTCAGCATGCTCTGATTGTGGGTTACCATAATAACAGGCAAGGCCGTCCATACGAGCCATTTTACAGTTCTCCCATGCGGGGTCTGATAGATGAACAGGAATGCTTTGCTCTTGTAAGCCTTTACCTATAGCGCGAGATACATGGTTTGCACCAATAATCAGTATGGTATTTGGAGAAGGTTGGCGCACGCCCAATAGCTTAGCAACAGGAATAGCGGTTAAGCTTTGCAATACCACAGTGATGATAATAACGGTAAATATTAACGGCACCATTTTTTCTGCATCAGCTACGCCAGCTTCCATCATACTTAGCGCAAATACCGAGCCAACAGCAGCTGCAACAATACCTCTAGGGGCTATCCACGATAGCACCAAGCGCGATTTCATTGGCAAGTCAGTACCAAAAGTAGATATGGCAATACACAATGGACGCGCTATAAATAACACCACTGCAAGGAATATAAATACGTCGCTGTCTAACATCATCAAGTCAGAAAGCTGTAGCCGTGCAGCAAGTAAAATAAACAGTGATGATATTAAAATCATCGATAAGTCTTCTTTAAACTCAAGTACAGAATCGATTTCTAAATCATTTTGGTTAGCAAGCCAAATACCAAATACGGTAACAGCTAATAATCCCGATTCGTGACTTAAGTGATTAGATACCGAAAAGCTAATAAGCACCAAGGCAAGTATGCCAAATTTATGTAGTTCAAACGGTAGCCATTCACGGCGCATAAGCTGTGTGGTGATCCAGCCCGCAACAACACCGATAGAAAGCCCTACGCCGACTGTTTTAACAAGTGCAACAATAGTGTGGCTAAGCACTTCTCCTTGGCCTACCAGCATGACTGCTTCAAATACAAGCACAGCAAAAAGAGCACCGATTGGGTCAATTACAATGCCTTCCCATCGTAATATACGGTCAATATCTTGTGTTGGGCGCATCGAATTAAGTAAAGGGGCGATTACCGTAGGCCCTGTTACTACTAGCACAGCGCCTAATACTGCAGCCACCCGCCAGTTAAGCTCAAGTAACCAATAGGCACTTAAGCTTATTACCACACAGGTGGTGATCATGCCGATAGAGCACAGGTTACGTACGACCTTACTTATGCCTTTTAATTCTCTAAAGTGCAAAGTAAGGGAGCCTTCAAATAAAATGACAGCAACGCTCAGTGACACAACAGGAAATAATAAATCACCCAGTAAAGCATCAGGGTCTAATACACCACTAAACGGCCCTAGCAATAAACCGGTAAGCAATAAGAACAAAATAGCGGGTACTTTAAACGCCCACGCTACCCATTGGGCAAGCACCGAACAAAGTGCGATACCGGCTATATAAATTGCTGACATAAATTAAGAATTCCTTATTTATCACAATGTGAAAAGTATAACTTTTGTTAAATATTAATACAGGGGTATACACGTGAAATGTTTAATTTGCTAATAAAATTTTAGCGCTTAATACAAAAATTGTAGGTTAAACTTATTGATTTATTTATAAAAATTGAATTAAAACTCAAAAGTAAATATAACCCCTTGATTTTAAATGATTAACCGCTTAGAAGTGAGGCGTAGCTCTACATTAGAGTGATTTTTAGCCTTGATCTTACCCCTTGAAATGTCGTATTATATTTAGAGTTCAAACAATTAGTCATCTAAATATGATTTTGCAAAATAACGGTATGTATTAATACTAGCGTCATATTTGCCCTGTAATAATAGATTTGTACGCTATTTTTACCATTAATTAGTAGCTATTGTATTATTGAATATCTTGGTATGGTTTTTTCAAACAAGTTTATTTAAGCAATTAAGTAAATAAATGTTTGAGTTGAACTATTACTTTCAATGTTTAGCTCCCATCGTGGCGGCTAAATCTCGGTCCTTAAGTCATCACCCTATCTGTTGGTGTATCTGACTTTAGAGGCTCTATGTATGTTGTTAACAAAAAGGCCGCACACAGCTTTTTACAGCGATACATAAACAACACTTTTTATTTTTATATTTAATAGACCTCCATTTAATTTGGTTGGTGCTGTTTCATGTCTTTACAAATCTAAAAGCAATTTTAGGTCGTGTATTTGCGTGCGTTTAAAAAGTGTATAAACAAACAACCTATTCGAAATTGCGTATTTTATACGCAATTACCTAGTTTTAGTTCACACTATGTGAATGCAGATAAAATGGAAAGTTGAGATTTTATGCAAAAGTTAAATTGGCGTCGTATTGTTTTAAAAGTAGGTAGTGCTCTAATTGCTCCAGATCAAGATGGGTGCCGTTCACGCTACTTATTAACCATTGCGCAATTTATTGTTCGCTGTCGTGCTCGTGGTATTGAAGTTATTTTAGTATCTTCAGGCTCAGTAGCTGCAGGCTCACACTTATTCCCATCTGACATTCCACGTTCAGTTGTGATGAAAAAAGCGATGGCAGCAGCAGGTCAAACTGAAATGATGGCCATGTGGGATCGCTTTTTCGATTTTCCATCAGCGCAATTATTATTAACCCATGGTGATTTACGTGACCGTGAGCGCTATGAAAGTATTCGCGAAACTATTTTTACTTTGTTAGAGCATGGTGTACTGCCTATCATTAACGAAAATGATGCTGTAACAACGGATGACTTAAAAGTAGGTGACAACGATAACTTATCAGCCATGGTAGCGGCGGCCGCTGATGCAGATGCATTAATGATTTTTTCTGATGTGGATGGGCTGTATGATAAAAACCCAAATTTGCACGACGATGCAGTTTTACTGCCTGAAATAAAATCAATTGATGAGTCTATTTATGCTATGGCAGGATGTGCTACAAGCTCTGTAGGAACCGGTGGCATGAAAACCAAAATTGAAGCTGCCGAAAAAGCAACGTCTCACGGTATTGCTACTTATATTATTAATGGCTTTAAAGAAGAAACCTTTAATAGATTATTGGCAGGTGACAACCCTGGTAGTGTTTTCCTTCCTTATGAAAAACCAATGCAAGAAGCTGTGCACTGGATGACGCATACAGCTAATGAGCAAGGTGAAGTAGTTGTAGATGGCTCGTTTGATGAGTCTCTTGAAGGTGAAAACGGTTGCATACGTGGCGACGAAATAATGGAAGTTCATGGTGAGTTTGCCATTGGCGATACCATTTTAGTTAGAAGCGAGGATGGCACACGTTTAGCAAAAGCCACCGCAAATTATAGTAGTTGCTTGTTAAGCTTTATTGCAGATAACGAGCAAAGTGAATTTAGCGAAAAAATGCAGGATTCTATTGGTCCTGTTATTTCAGAAAAAGATATCGCATTATTGGAGAAGTCATGAGTTTGATTACGGATATTTCACGCCAGGCAGCAAAAGCTGCAAACACACTTGCTTTACTCGACACCGAGACCAAAAACCAAGTGTTAACCGAAATGGCGGCAGCATTACGCGCAGAAAAAGCATTTATAATTAAAGAAAACGAAAGTGATTTAAGCGCAGCACGCGATAATAACTTAGCCGCTTCGATGATCGACCGCCTAACGCTTAACGAAGAGCGCATTGAAGCAATGGCAGAGGGTATTGAAGTTATTGTAAGTTTAGATGATCCAGTCGGTCAGCTACGCGACATTACAGAGCGCCCAAATGGCATTAAAATACGTAAAATGCGTGTGCCATTAGGTGTTGTATGTATGATTTACGAAGCGCGTCCTAATGTAACTGCGGATGCAGGCGCATTGTGTTTTAAATCGGGTAATGGTGTTATTTTACGCGGCGGTAAAGAAGCCCTTAAAAGCTCGCAAGCCATTGCGAGTGTAATGCACGGTGTACTTGAAAAACATAACTTACCTAAATCGCTGATCTCAGTTATTCCTGATCCAGACCGTGCATTGCTTATGGAACTAATGCAGCAACGCGAAAGTATTGATTTAATCATCCCTCGTGGTGGCGAAGGCTTAATTAACTTTGTTACAGAAAACAGTACTATTCCTGTTATTCAGCACTTTAAAGGGGTGTGTCATTTATATGTAGATAAAGATGCCGACTTAGAGGTTGCACTTAATTTACTATTAAATGGTAAAACACAGCGCACAGGCGTATGTAATGCGCTTGAAGGGCTAGTGGTTCACCAAGACGTTGCTGATGAATTTTTAAATTTATGTGCCGTTGTATTGCGCCAAGAAGGTGTGAAAATTAATGCAGATGAGCAAGCTGCAAAATACTTCGATAATGCTACAGTACTTGCTGATAATGAATTTGGTGAAGAATACTTAGATTTAGAAATTGCTATTCGTGTAGTACCAAGCTTTAGTGCTGCAGTGGAGCATATTGCTCAATTTGGTTCAAACCACACTGAGGTTATTTGTACTAAAAACGATACTGCGGCTGAGCTTTTCCAACGCAGTGTTGATGCATCGGTAGTAATGGTAAATGCATCATCACGTTTCTCAGATGGCTCGCAATTAGGGTTAGGTGCTGAAATTGGTATAGCTACAACTAAACTACATGCTTATGGTCCTATGGGGCTTGAGTCACTTACAACTGAAAAGTATTTAGTTAATGGCGAAGGCCAAGTACGTAAGTAATATACTCCACTTATAAAAAACGCCGATTGTTTAATCGGCGTTTTTTTATGCATTTTGCAAAGTATGGTTTAGTTTTTCTAACCAGCTTTCTAATGGCTCAGGCCGGTGCAGATGGTACCCTTGTAGGATAACCTCAGGGTACTCTTGTAATAAGTCAAAGTGCGATTGATTCTCGACTCCTTCCGCTACCACTTCTAATTGAAACAACCTGCCAAGGCTGACAATCATATCAATAATTAATTTATCGTTGTTATCAGTGGGGGCTTCAAGCACAAATGAGCGATCTATTTTTAGCTCATGAATAGGTAACTGTTTTAAGTAGGTTAAACTTGAGTAGCCCGTGCCAAAGTCATCTATTGATACACGTACGCCCAGCTTTTTAAGGTAGTGTACGGCTTCAATGGCCGCTTCCATGTGATTAAGTAACGTCCCCTCTATTATCTCAATGGTGAGTTGTTGAGGATTAATATCAACACTTTTAATTTGTTGGCTTATAAAGTTTAAAAATCGCGGTTCATGAAAATGTCGACCGCTTATATTTACCGAAATATTCAAACTTGGGTGGCTGTATTTAAGCTTGGTAAGTAAATTAAGTGCATTAGTTGTAACCCAGCAGTCTAACTCAAAAATAACATCAGATTCTTCAGCTATTGATATAAATTCACATGGGCTTATAAAGCCTTTTTGAGGGTGATTCCAGCGCAGCAGTATTTCTGCGCCTTTTAACGTTTGCTTACTATCAAATTGCGACTGTAAAAATATGGATAGCTCATTTTGAGGAATGGCTTTTCTTAAGTCTTGTTCAATTTCAAAACGTCGTTTAGCCTGCTCGCCAAATGTGGTATCAAAAAATGTAACTCTGTTTCCGCCTTTTTCTTTGGCTTTATAGCAGGCTGCTTCACAATTTCTGATTGTCTCAATAGCACTTTCCCATACATCGTCTCGCGGGAAAATATAAGTGCCTATACTAATTGTTAAGCTAACCTCTTGCCCATCAACGTCAAAAGGGCGGTTGACTGCGTTTAAAAGCTCTTGCGCTTTGTTTTCGGCGATTGATTGCGCACGTGTACGCCCAATTCCTTTATCTACGCTACATAAAGCAGCAAATTCATCACTGCCTAAGCGTGCAATAATATCTTTTTTATCTACATTGGCATGAATACGCTGAGCAAGCTCCTTTAAAATATTATCCCCTGCTAAAAGCCCTAAGCCATCATTAATAGAGTGGAAGCTGTCAATGTCGATAATATAAATATAGGCACATGTTTTATCGCTACTGCAATCTTGTAGTTGCTGTTCTAATTGCTTTAAAAAACCGTTACGGTTTGGCAGCTTAGTAAGCTCATCATGCCAAGTTAGGTAATCTATGCGCTCTTGCGTTACTTTTACGCTTGAAATATCACTAAAAACGCCAATGTAGTGAATGTTGGTATCTTGCTCGCTTTTTACCATGCTAAGTGTTAATAGCTCAGGGTATAGCTCGCCATTTTTTCTTCGTGTTACAAGTTCACCGCTCCAGTAGCCCGCTTCGTTAGCGTGCTTCCATACCTCATCAAAGCTAATACTTGGGTGATTATTTTGTTTGATCTCTTTTAAATCCATTTCCAACGATTCAGCTTCGCAATAGCCGGTAATTCTACAAAACGATGGATTAACAGCGATAATCTTGCCACCGCTATTAGTAATTACAACACCATCGGCGGTACTGGTAAGTGCCTGGTAAAATAACTTTTGCTTAGATGACAGCTGCTTTAGTTCTTCCTCGCGTTGGCTTAACTCTTTTGCAAGGGCTTCTATTTCGAGTAATTTGTCGTGTAAGTCAAAGTTTTTTTCGATAAGTCTGTCTAGCATGCCTTGTGCAGTAATGTGCGTACGTATGCGTGCTCTAACCAAAGCTAACTTGTAAGGTTTATGGATATAATCAATGGCACCCATTGCAAAGCCTTTCTCTTCAGACTCTACTTCAGTAAGTGCGGTGACAAAAATGATGGGAATGCCTTTGGTATTTTGCTTTGCTTTTAATCTTTTACATACTTCATAGCCATCCATGCCTGGCATCATAATATCGAGTAAAATTAAATCTGGGCGTGTGGATTCAACAAATACAAGCGCTTGTTCACCACTTGTTGAAATGCGTACATCGTAGTCTGCAAGTAGGCCCTCAACTAATACATGTAGGTTGCTAGGTTCATCATCAACAATGAGTATCAAAGGCTTTCGCGGTTGAGTTACTGCAGGTTGATTGCTGCCAGCGAGAAAGGTTGAATGCACACTAAATCCTTATTCTTTAATTACCCCTTAAAGTTAGTTTATAGTTGCCATAATTGTCTAGTTTTTATAGTTATTTCTGTATTTATCAATAAGTTTAATCACTAAAGCGTAGTTAAAGTTATCTATTGCCTCTTTTAGCTTGAATAATGGATGGGAATGATCGAATTTTTGAAGCGCAATTTCTCTAACTAATTTACTAGGAATAGGACGGGCAGATAACGCTAAAGAATAGATTTCATCAATTAATGTATCTGGATTTTGTCCAGAGCTCATAGCTTCTGGCTGATGATTATAGGAGTTTGTTACCAGTAGCTGTCTGACTGCATAAAGTGCTAAGGTCAATTGTTCATTAAAAACACTAAGATCGGTGCATGCGTTACTGCTCAGTTCTAACTCTGCTTTTTTAGCGCTTTGCTCTAGTAGCTCTAACCCTAGGGTGCCGGCTAAGCCTTTTAAGTTATGCATCGCTCTAGCTAATGTTTTATGCTCATTATTTTTCAAGTGCTTTACAGCTACCTCCATAAAGTGGCTGTAATCGGTATTAAACTTAGTGAATATTGAATTAATGAGTTCATTATTATCTTCAAGATTAGAGCGTGCTACATCGAGGTTTAATGTACTTAACGTATGGGTTTTTGTTAGATGCTTTTCTATGCTGTCACAAAGCAGACCAAATAATAACGGCTTGACTAAATAGTCATCCATGCCTGCTCGAATGGCGGCTTTCTTATCATTAGAAAATACAGCTGCAGTTACAGCAACAATAGGCGTTGTATATCCCCTTTGACGCAGTATTCGCGTCGCTTCTAGGCCATCCATCACTGGCATTTGAATATCCATAAAAATAATATCAATTGCGTTTTCTTCTACTTTAATGAGTGCTTCCTCGCCATTACTTGCAGAGATAACAGTCATATTCATTTTAGTTAATAGTGCTTCAAGAATCTCTTGGTTTACAGGGTTATCATCTACTGCAAGTGCGGTGTAACCGGTAAACTGTGGGTAAGACTCTCCTTCTTTAAGCTGTGTTGAGTCGGGTAATAATAAACGCATTAACTGAGAATCAGTGTGAGTATTACCTATTGTTATAATATCAATATGATCGCTATCGGGGGCTGCCTGCGGGTGCTCTTGATCGTTAATGAGTAAAATAAGCAGCAGTTTGTGTTTATTTTTTTGTTTTTGTAAGTACAGTTGCTGCAAAATAAAATTATCTTTTAGTTCTTTGTGTGACAACGTCATGATCACAATATTAAAAGGGTTACTCGGTTGAGACATTTTTGCAATTGCACGTAGCGGCTCTTGGGTAATTTCTGCAGTAATATCAGCGTTACTTAATAACTTAGTGAGTGATTTTATTTGCTCAGTATCGGGACTAATTAGTAAGGCATGCTTTTTAAGCGCTTCTTTGCTCGTCATTTTAAACGGTAGTGTAAAATAAAACTCACTCCCGACGTGGGGTGTGCTGCGTACTTGTATTTCGCCGCCTAGTAACTTGGTTAGTTGCTTACAAATAGTTAAACCTAATCCGGTGCCGCCATATTTACGTGTTGTACTGGAATCGCCTTGGTAGAACGAGTCAAAAATTGAGGCGGTTTGCTCTGGCGTCATGCCTATGCCTGTGTCTTTAATACCAAAGCGTAACTGTATTTGCTGCTCATCTTGTGTTGTGGCCTCAATTGTTACAGTTACTTCACCGCGCTCTGTAAATTTAATGGCATTACCTACACAGTTATTAATAATTTGACTCAAGTGCAGTGGATCGCCCATCAGCTCAAGCCCTGCATCAACATGCAATACAAAATTAAGGCGCAACCCTTTTTGTTTCGCATTTACCGAAAATAAATTTTTTACATTAGAAGCAACGGTATGCAAAGTAAAAGGGATTGATTCAAGCTTTACTTTGTCAGACTCAAGCTTTGAAAAATCGAGCACGTTATTAAGTATTTGCAGTAAGTTTTGAGCACTAGAAAACGCTTTATCTGCATAGTGTTTTTGTTTTGCTGGAAGAGCGCTGCTTTGTAATAGCTGCAGCATGCCTAAAATACCGTTCATTGGAGTGCGAAGCTCATGGCTCATATTAGCTACAAAGTCACCTTTCGCTTGGTTGGCATTTTTTGCTTGGGTGATGGCAAGTGTAAGCTCTTTATTCATTAATTCCATTTTAGAATTAAGCGCTTGGGTTTCTGCTAGTAGCTCTTTTGTTTGTTTGTTTTTTAAATACAGCGCATTAGCCGCGATAATAACCGAGTTAATTTCATTTTGATGATGCTCATCACTATTTAGTGTTACTTGCTTTTCATTGCTCATATCATTTAACAGCTTAGTTAATTTCGCAATGGGCTTAATGACAGAGTTAAATATAAAAAAGGTAATTACTATTATGATAACAGTGATCAGCGCGGCAAAAAGGTTGGCCATTTCGGTACTTTTTAATACGTGGTCTCTTAGCTGCTGCTCGGTCTGGGTGAGCTTTTGCTTCTCTACATCCCTAATTTTTTCGGCTAGGTAAAGCAGCTCGTTTTCTATTCCTGTTAAAACTACATTTATCGAAAACGTATAGCTGCGGGTTAAAATAACTAATTGGCTATAAGCTTGCTCAAGCTCGTCAGTATTATTAAGTAGGTTAACATTAGCGGTTTCAATACTCGCCAGTAGGGTATTTAAGTGTGCTAGGTTATCTTGCACATTTTGTGCTTCATCATAATTTGGCTTGTGTAAATAATTGGTTGTTGCTTGTTCTATATTGCTAATAGTTAAAAGGGTATTCACTATTTTATTTTGCTTGCTGGTTAGCGTGCTTTTTTTAAGCTCATTGAGTTGTGCTTTTAGCGCTTCAATAGGTTGTTTGAACTGTGTAATGTACAGCTGCTCTCGTTTGGTTCTGTTAACGACTACGCGATTAAATGTATCTTGGTAATTATTTAAGTACTCGTTAAGGCGCTTTATATTGTTTTGATAGTTTTCATCATACTCATTTAAATATGTACTTAGCGTATCTAAATCCCTTTTTGCAGCATTTAAGTGCATATTAAACTTTTCAATGGTATTGCTATTAGCATGATCTAGATAAGCAATGGCTTGGCTTTGTAAAGAAATCACATCGTTTTCTAAACGGGTAACAGATTCGCTTTGTAATAAAGCTTTGTGCTGCGCATTTTGCAGCTCAAAAAGTGATTTTTGCGAATAATTGAATAGGTAACTTTGCAAAATTAATAAAGTAATTAATACGCATAGGGCAATTATTATTTTTGATTTTATTGAACGGGTTATCATTATCTGCTTATTAACTCATACCATTTTTGCAAGCTGTAATCGTAAGTCGGCATAACGCTATTCCAAACAGCTACATTGCTTAAGCGTTTTAAATAGCTACCACCATTTCGCTGCTCGCCGGCTTTTACTGCGACTTGTTTTTGGGTGTTTAGTAAGTCAACCGTAGTGGGCTTGCCTAAGTACCAGTAATCCCATTCACTTGGTGAAAGCATTGCTTTTGAGCGTTGTGGGTTACTAATGTAATACCCTTGGCGAGCAATAAATGCGCCGGCCCACCCCGAAAGCCACCAGTTCATGTAATCGTATGCGGCATCTTTTTGGTTATTATTAACCTGTGACGATAAGCACATTACCCCATGCCAGCCACGGTAGCCCTCTTTTGGAGCGGCAAATCGCACGTTAACATTTTGACTATTGAGCGCGGCCACAGCGGGGGAAAACATACTTTCTATGTGCACGCGTTGGCTTTTCATAAATTCAACAGACTCTGGCACCGAGTTCCAATAACCTGCAAAATGCCCTTGGCGTTTATAGTCAATTAAAATACTAAATAAACGGTCAAGCTCGGAGCGAGTAATCGCACCAATATCTTTAAATGTTATTAACCCTTTGCTTTGTGCTGCCAAGGCAAGGTCAAATAAGCCAATTGTGGGTGCATTTACAATGCCTACTTTACCTCGGTGGGCATCATCAAGTAACCAGCCCCAACTTTCAGTTTCGTAGGCAATACCAGGTTTTATTTTGGCGGTGTTATAGCCAAAAGAGTCAACATTATGTACATAGGGCAAAAAGCTAATGTAATCGCTTTCGTTTGCGCTTAGTGTGCCGTCCTCTTGTACATTGAGTAATTTATAAGGAGCGTCGCCTGCACCTAATTTTGCATCGGGGGTGAGCTTCCCCGTCTTGGTTAGAGAATTTATTTCATTAAAGTAGGTTAGCCGTTTTTTTTCTATAGGCTGAATAGACCCCGCCCGCCAAAGTACATTAATACTGTTTGACCATTGCTCGTATAAATCAAATGAGCCAGGGTCCATGGAGGCTTTTTGTAATACGGCAGCACTACCTGCAGGGGAAAATTCTATATTTATGCCTAAATCAAGCATTGCTTGTTTACGAATGGCTTCTTGTAGCGTGACATGTGTTCCTAAGACTCTTAGGGTTACTTTTTTTCGGGCAAACACATATGGTACATGAGTAATTACACCCGCGGTTAAACCGATGACAGCGAGCTTTTTTAACGTGGTGCGTTTAGGGGTATCCATTGTTTAAGCCAAAAGTATGATTGCTACAGATGAGATAATTTATAGCCAACAAAGACTAAACAAACAAGGAATGGGCAAATATAAAAGTTATTGTGTAGAAGATAAAAGAATAATAAGACGATGAAAAATAGGAAGTAATAGAAGAGTAGGAAAGTGGTGGAGCTAAGCAGGATCGAACTGCTGACCTCCTGCGTGCAAGGCAGGCGCTCTCCCAGCTGAGCTATAGCCCCACATTCCTAAATTACATAGTTGTAATTACTTGGCTGCTGAGTTCCAAGCGGGGTGAACTTTAAATATTTTTATAAATTTGGTCAAGTATTTTTTAGCAATATTTAACTGTTATCGTTTATTTTTGATAGACTCGAGAAAAATACCTCGCGAAACGACAAAAATAATGAAAAAAAGTATCTTTATACTTGCTTTGCTACTTGCAGGGTGTGCAAGTAATGAAGCGCCTCCTTATGAAATAAATAACAAGCAGTTTTATGAGAACGTGGATGAGCAAGGTAACAAAATATTTGCTTATGTTGTATCGGTAAAGGCTGAGCATCGTAGTAACATAAACTTAAATAACGGCGGGCGAGGCGAAAAAAGACCGAGCCGCTCTGATGTAAAACGTTTCATAGAACAAGAACACTTCGAAGACTCTAGTGTGTTAAAACTTAAGCTTGAGGATGAAGCCGTCAGGTTTTTAAACGAAACCCTCAGTGAAAATAACTATTGTGAAAATAAACACGAAATTACACAAGTACTATGGCGTGACTTAAGTGTGCAGCTAAGAGGGCGTTGTTTGTAGTATGTTGGCCGATAAAGCAAAGCTTGCGCAGTTGTTAGCGCAATTAGGTATAAATTACGATGTAATAGAACACCCTGCGTTACATACCAGTTTAGATGCTGATGCATTTATGGTGGAGCGCCCAGGTACGCGACTTAAAAACTTGTTTTTGCGTGATAACGAGGGCAAAAAGCACTTTTTAGTAATTACCGCACACGACAAACAGCTCGATTTAAAAACCCTATCTAAGCAACAGGGGCTTTCTCGGTTGGGGTTTGCCTCTAGCGAGCGGTTAGCACGTTATTTAAAAGTGGCGCCCGGGTGTGTGTCTATGCTTGCTTTAGCAAACGATAAACAAAGCAATGTTACTTTGTGGCTTGATCAAGATATTTGGTTTAACGAGCTGTTTCATTGTCACCCGTTTGAAAACACCCAAACTTGGCTGCTTTCAAAAAATGATTTAAATACCTTTTTTGAGCATACAGGGCATCAGCCTCGGGTAATGTTTTTACCTTCTCGATAGCCTAAAGTGACTAAGACTAAACCAATAAAACACACACTCAGTAAGCAAAGCATAAATGCAGTTTGCCCTGAGTGTTGATAAACAATACCAGGCAATAACGAGCCCAGTGTCCCGCCACTATAATAAAACGATACATACCCGCCATTTGTTACACTTGCAGGCGCTTTGCTAATCTTGTTAACAAGCGGAGCAGCGCTTGAGTGTATAACAAACATAGCAGCACAAAATAACGTAAACGCGATTAAAAATACACTCAGTTGCTGGCTTATAAGTAATACAATGCTTAAGTTATACACGATAAAAACCGCAGCAAGTAAATGCCAAGCTGAAGGCACTTTTTTAGCAAGCCAAGGTGTTGCAATAGATGCTAAAGCACCGATTAAGTAGCCGCTGTACACTAAGCCAATATCGCGTGTGTTTGTAATTAAAAAGGTGTTTTGCAAAATAAACGGTAGGTAATTTAATAAGGCTGCAAAGCAAAAAAACATACAAAAAACGGCACCATACAATTTTAGTACTGCCGCATCTTTTAGCTGCTTAATATACGTTAACGGCGTAAGTGCTGACTGATTAGATACCACAAAGCCCGTGGGCTTTATACTGATAGCCAGGCCAATAAGCACAATCGAAATAACATAATAAAAACTTTGCCAATGCCATACATCACTAAATAAAGCGGCCAATACTCGGCCAAAGTAGCCCCCAGCTATGGTACTGCCTATGTATAAGGTCATATTTTTTTGTAAGGCATCTGCGCTGTAACGTATACCAATAAAGCTTGTCATCGCGGTGAGCGCGGCAGGTAAGATTAAGCCTTGTATAAAACGCACCAAAAGTAATAGCTCAAAACTTGGCGCTACTGTAAACAGTATGCAGCTCACTCCTAAAATAAACATAGCAATACGTAAAATAATAAGCGGGTTTTGCTTGGCTAAAAATAGCCCATAAACCAAAGGTGCAATTGCTAAAGGCAGCATGGTTACGCTCATTAAGCTGCCGGCAAGCGCTGGGGAGACGTTAAATTCGCTAGAAAATAAGCTCAATAAAGGCTGAGGCGCGTACAGCACAAAAAATATAAACACCGAGCAAATAAGTAAGTGAGCAAAACGCATTGTAGGGCTTAAAACATAAGCTGATAAGTTAGCCAAAGTATATGAAAAATGGCTTATATTTCATAGGTTAAATCATTAACAATTGCGCTAAATCAAAGTGTATATTCAGCCCTTTGCTAGATTAATGCTAATAGCACTGTTATTTGTACTCGTTGGTGATTAAAATAAACCTAATATAAGTTTTTAGTGGAACAAAGCCATGGGTTCATTACAAGACCAATTGCTGCAAGCAGGGTTAACAACATCGCACAAAGCTAAAGTTGCTAAGTCAGAAAAACGTAAGCAACAAAAAAAGCAAAAAAAAGGGGCTACCAGTAACCCAAGCGATCTGCAAAAGCACATACAGCAAACTAAATTAGAGCAGCAAAAAAAGGCTGAAGAACTTAACCAGTCGCGCCAAGAAGAGCTTAAGCAACGTGAGCAAGTTGCTCGTGTTAAGCAAATACTTGAGCACCATAACCAAGACTCTATCCGCGGTGAGCGTACCTTTAATTTTACTTACGATAACAAAGTAAAAGGGATAGACGTAAACGAGAAAACCCAAAAAGCGTTATCGGGTGGTCGTTTAGCTATTTGTGTACTGGAAGGGCAGTTTTACGTACTCGATGATGAGCCGGCGCGTAAAGTCGCAGAAGTTGATGAAAAGTACATTGTTTTTCATGTTGAACCTGAAAACAAACCAAAAGATGAAGACGACCCATATGCAGACTTTGAAGTACCAGATGATTTAGTATGGTAAGTGTCTGTTCAGTATTGTTTGCTAAAGTTAACAACAATGGCTGAAAACGTAGTCATGTTTGTTTGATCGCCTAACGTAAATTGATACGTATGCTTTTTACTAGATTGTTTACTACAATCAATAGACTATTTTCTAACCGTCAAAAAGAAGAGTGAATATAATGAGCAAGATGAAAGCACTAATAGTAGGCGCGGGTATTAGTTTAGCCGCAAGTTTTTCGTTTAACGCCGCCGCTGCTGATGGCGAAGCCCTTTACACCCAAAAAATGTGTCAAACATGTCACGGTGCAGAAGGTAAAGCACCTATTATGGGCGCATACCCTAAAATTAATGGTCAAAACAAAGACTATTTAGTGGCCCAAATGAAAGATATTAAATCGGGCGCGCGTAGCAATGGTATGACTGCCGCAATGAAAGCAATGGTTGCAACGGTAACGGACGAAGAGTTTGAAGCAATTGCTGACTACCTTTCAAAGGTAAAATAAAGCACCGCGTTTAAAAACGTATTATCGTTTTAAATTAAAGCGCAGCGTAAACAGCCACACAATTGTGTGGCTGTTTTGTTTGTGTTTGCTATAAAATTAATACTGCTTTAGACTTCTAAACATCTATTCGTACTTGAGTTGTTGTACGTATTTTAAAAGGCTGATTATGATTGATTTACCCCAACTAGATTTAAAAAATAAAGTGTCGGAGCAAGAGTGGCAATTGCGCGTAGATTTAGCAGCTTGCTACCGATTAGTAGAGCATTTTCGTTGGGGGGATTTAATATACACGCATTTATCGGCACGTTTACCTGGCACCGATCACTACCTTGTAAATGCGTTTGGCTTAACGTTTGACGAAGTAACTGCATCAAACCTGGTAAAGGTTGATTTGCACGGCAATATTATTGACGACACCCCCTTTAGCATTAACCCAGCAGGTTTTACTATTCATAGCGCAATTCACGAAGTGCGTGAAGATGCTCATTGTGTTATTCACTTACATACAAAAGAAACCATTGCCGTTGCTACACAAAAAAATGGCCTATTGCCACTAAGCCAATACTCTATGTTTTCGCTCCCTTCGCTGTCGTACCATGGCTATGAAGGGCTGGCTGTAAATGATGACGAGCGCAAAGTATTACAAGATGATTTAGGCAATACCAATCATATGCTATTGGTAAATCATGGTGGTTTAACCGTAGGTCCAACCGTAGGCGATGCCTTTATGCGTTTTTATGACTTGCAACGTGCCTGCGAAATTCAGCTTGCATTACAAGCCAGCTCACAAGAGGTTATTCCGGTGCCGCAGCCAATTATCGACAATATTTATAACCAAGCTAATGTGGTACACAGCGGCAGCACAGGTGGGCAATTAGCGTGGCCTGCCATGTTACGAAAAGCGTACCGACTTGATCCCAGTTTTGCACAATAGCCTGCGTGGCTAATAAGGAATTTTAATGAAAGTAAATCGCGTAGAAGTATTTGATATTCATTGCCCAGAGCGTCCAGCTTGGACGCCGGTTTTTGTACGTATTCATACCGATGAAGGTATTAGTGGTGTAGGTGAAGCTGGTTTAGCTTACGATTTAGGCCACAGCGCAGCAGCAGCAATGATAAAAGAAATGGCTGATGCTTTTTTAATTGGGCACGACCCATTTCAAACCGAAAAGTTATGGTCGCGTATGTTACGCGAAAGCTTTTGGGGTTTAGGTGGCGGCCCTGTTGTTTATGCAGCAATGAGTGCCATAGATACAGCACTTTGGGACATAAAAGGTAAAGCACTTGGTTTACCGGTATACCAATTACTGGGCGGCAAAGTAAACGATAAGCTGCGTACTTATGCATCGCAGCTACAGTTTGATTGGGACAGCGAATTTAAAGCGTTAGTACAACCGCAAGAATACGCAGAAGCGGCGTTAAAAGCGATTGGCGAAGGTTATGATGCAGTAAAAGTGGACCCTATCCAATACGATAAAGACGGCAATACGTATTACGACCGTACTAAAATAATTTCTCGTGGTGAAATGAAGCTATACCGTGCTCGTATGCAAGCTATACGTGAAGCAGTTGGTGATGAAGTGGATATTATTTTTGAGTGCCACAGCTTACCTGGCGCAACCTCTGCTATACAAATTGGTGAAATAGCCGAAGAGTTTGATTGCATGTACTACGAGGAGCCAGTTAACTACTTAAACCATTCTTTACATGCAAAAGTAGCAGATAAAGTGGCAGTGCCGATTGCAGGCGGTGAGCGTTTATACAACCGCTGGGGTGTGCGTCCTTATTTAGAAGATCAAAGCATTGATGTACTACAACCCGATATCGGTTTATGTGGTGGCTTTACTGAAACTAAAAAAGTATGTGACTACGCCGATATTTTTGATGTGCGTATTCAGGCGCATGTATGTGGCGGGCCAGTTGCAACAGCTGCATCGCTTCATTTAGAAACCGCTATTCCTAACTTTTTGATTCATGAGCATCATACATATGCCATTAAAAAGTGGAACCGAGAGCTGTGCTTACAAGATCCACAACCAAAAAATGGCTTTTTTGAAGTATCAGAAGAGCCTGGCTTAGGCATTGAATTAAATGATGAGATTGTTATGCGTTCGCAGCGTGTAGAAATTAAATAATTTAAGCTTTATTTAAAGAGCGTTATTTAAATACTAATGGTTAAAAGTAAAAGCCGGTAAGTGATAACTCACTTACTGGCTTTTTTATAGCTGTGTTTCTCTAATCCCTATGAGCAATACCATTTGAATAGTTAGTGGATTAATTGGCAAGATTAATAGTACACGTAACGCCTTTTATCTCAGCGGTGGCTTTACTATCAAGGTGGCGTATATAGCAGCGATTATTGTTTATCATTAACTCAAATTGATCGGGAAAGTTAAGCTGTTGGTTGGCCGTTATATCACTACGGTTTGTGTTTTTAAGAGTAAAGGTACTGGTGTGAATAAAGATATCGTCAGCAAGCGTTACGTTTTTTATATGCATTAAGCGCTCTATAACACGCTCTACCGCTTGGCTATTTGGCTCGGTAAGTAAGGCATGATGCAGCTTAGGAGTAGGCTGCGTGTTAGATGCGCAACCACTTAAAATAGTTAAAATGCCAAGGGCTGATATTTGCGAATGTAATGTCATAGTCATTGCCGCATTTACGTAAGTGGTTAAATTTAATATAGCTTAACTAGGGTATGTTATAAAAATGCTTAGCATTTGCGTAGCTAAGGTTGTGCCATATTTTATTTGTTTTACACAAAGCTTGATGGCTATGCCAAACATCATTATAGCTTGCGTTAATTTGGCAAACCGGAAAGTTACTCGCAAACATAATGCGCTGCTCGCCAAAGTACGAGAACATAGTTTCAAAACAATCTTGTTGCTGTTGTAAATTCAACGCTAAAAGCTCAAAACCCGAAAACTTAATCGCTATATTATTGTGCGCACTTAGCATGCGAATGCTTTGCTGCCAGTTATTAATATTATTAGGTAGGCCGCCATGGTTTATTATTATTTTTAGCTGAGGCAGCGCCTTAGCGTAACGAGCAAGCTGAGCAGCTATTGCGGTATTTTCAAGCTCAAACTGGGCTTCATAATACAGCCCTTGCTGGCAAAGGGATTGCAAATTACTAAAGCACTCTGGGTTTAATAATCGCTGTGCATCTGCGCCTTCGGTGATATCCCGTATGCCTATTAAATGGGGGTGGGCAAGGGTGTTTATTGCTTTTGCAAATTGCACCGGTGCGCAATCTAACTGAGCGTAACTAATGGCTTTAAAGGGAAGCTTTTTTAAATGTGCCGTTAGCCAATTAAGTTCGTTAATGGGGGCGTTGTTATCAAAACCTGCCTCTATATGTACTATACCGGCGAGGGTAAAGTCACTGCTCTCTAGTAGCTCTTTTTCGCTAATAGGTTGTTTTATTAACTCTAAATTTGGCCATGCTGGTGGGTTTTCGCCTTGCAGCCAGGTATATTGCCCCTCGGCAAGGTTAAAAAAATGCACGTGGGGGTCAATAATTTTCAGGCTCATCGGCATGTGCTCATTGTGTGGTATAGCCGCCATCAATATGTTGTAGGCTACCGGTTATAAAGCTTGCATCATCACTTGCTAAAAAGCTAACTAACGCGGCAACTTCATCAGCTTGTCCTAAGCGGTTTAGCGGTTGAAGGCTTGCTTCTTCTGCCACTATATCAGCCTTGTTAGCCCCACTTTTTTTACAATAAGCATCTATCGCGTTATGAAATAGAGGGGTTTCTATTGTCCCTGGGCATACCGCATTCGCGCGAATATTAAATTGGGCGTAATCAAGTGCTGTGGTTTTTGCCATAGAAGCAAGAGCATGTTTTGTCAGGTTGTAGGCAAACGAGTTAGGTTTACCAATTATTGCCTGATCTGAGGCTATTAAAATAATAGCGCCATTGTTTTGCGCTTTCATGCTTGGTAGTACACTTTGTACAGCCGCATAGGCCCCTTTAACGTTCAATGCAAATAACGCATCGAAAGTGTGCTCATCGGTATCCTCTATGCTAGCACTGAGGTGTTTACCAGCGTTAGAAACAAGTACATCTATGCGTGAGTTTTGTTTACAAATGGCCGTAATACAGGCTTTTACAGCACTAACATTACTCACATCGCATTGGTGAAAAACCCCCAGCTCGCTGTACTCAATATCCAGATTGTGCACCGTGTAGCCATTATCAATAAAGCGTTTTACAACCGCTAATCCAATGCCTTTTGTACCGCCTGTAACAATAGCAACCTTAGACATACTTGCTCCTAATTTAAGGTGTGATTAGTGAGAGTGACCGCAGCCGCCTTCAGCGTGAACATGGCCATGCGAAATCTCTTCACTGGTTGCTTCACGAACCGATACCACTTCTAAATCAAACGTTAGCGTTTTGCCTGCAAACGGGTGGTTTAAATCGCAATCTGCATTAAAGCGGCCTACTTTAACTAATGTTACCTGGTGTTGTCCTTGGTTTGAGTGCACCATCGCAGTCATACCTGGTTTCCACACTTTTACGTCACCTTGAAGGTGTTTAAGCGGAATACGCTGAATTAAATCGTCAACTCGCTCACCGTATGACTCGCTTGGCTCAAGTGTTACGCTAAACTTATCGCCTGCGGCTTTGCCTTCAAGGGCTTTTTCTAAGCCAGGAAGCATGCCTTCGCTGCCATGAATATAGCTAAGAGGCGCGTGGTTTACACTGCTTTCTAGTTGCTCGCCCGCTTCGCTTAATGTGTAATGAAATTCAACTGCTGAATTTTTGCTAATTTGCATGCTTGTCTCTTTAAGTTTTTGACTAAGTTAAAAGCCGATTTTACGCGAAATACCGAGCTTTATAAACTCAGCGTGGTTGAATAAGTGATTTTTGTAGATCTTGCAGTAAATCTTGTTTTTGCTGCGGCTGTTTGGGTTTTTCTGCCTGGGGAATAAATAGCGTTAATTGCGTGCCAGGCTTTAAAATGCTTGAGGCACTTAAGTTGTTCCATTTAGCTAAATCACTGTGCGGTACTTCGTAAAGCTGACTAATGCTCCACAAGCTATCGCCTTGTTTTACTTCATAGTCTATTTCAAGAGTAGGGATCACGACTTCTTGTGGCTCTAAATAAGGACTAATTTGATAATCTATAGTGAGCGATTTTGGGAGCGTTTTAGGCTGTCCAACCAGCAGTTTTTCACCTATGCCTATCATATTATTTTGTTTGCCATTGAGCTGCTTTAACGCGCTTACCGACATGCTGAAGCGTCTTGCAATGCTGTATAGCGTATCATTTTTTTTAACGATGTATTCGCCAGCAAAATTAGACTTAAAAAACTGACTTTTTAACAGTGCCTCTTGGCCGATAGGTAAAAGCAATGAGTGGGGGCCATTAGGTGAGCTTTGATTTTTTAAATAGCCCTGGTTAAGCGCGTGCAACTGTTTTGAGCCAACCCCAGAGAGCTTAGCGATGACCGAAAAATCAAACTGTTGGCCAACATTCATTTGCGTTGTTATTGGTTTATTAGCCAGTTTAGGACGCTTAAAGCCTTTTTGCGGGTGTTTAACTAAGTAGCTTAGCGCTAACAGTTTAGGTACGTAGTCGGCCGTTTCTTTTGGCAGCTTTAGAGAAAAGTAACCGGTACTTTTACCGCGTTTTTTATTTCGCTCAATGGCTCGTTTAACCCGCCCCTCACCACTATTATAAGCCGCTAGGGCGTGTAGCCAGTCGCCATCAAAGCGTTTGTGTAAATAGCTGAGGTATTCAAGTGCGGCATCGGTGGAGGCAAGTACATCTTGTCGGCCGTCATACCACTGATCGGATTTAATGCCAAAATGATGCGCTGTGGCGGCCACTAACTGCCAAACACCTACTGCTTGCTGCGATGAGGCAATGGTGGGTCTAAAATCACTTTCTACAAAGGGCAGTAAAGCCAGCTCCATAGGCAGGCGCTTTTGCTCAATTTTTTTTACGATATGATACAAATAAGGCGCGGCGCGTTTATTTACCGTGGGTAAATAGTTAGGCTGTTTTAAATACCAGTTAATACGCTTTTTTAAGGCGCGATTTTGATACACCGTAAAATGTAGGTTGTTGGCAATATGCACCCATAGGTTTTTAGCTTTGGCGGGGCGCTTTTTTACAATTGTTTTTTTTGCCTTTACCGGCGGCGCAGTATTGGCTTGCTGTAATTGTTTTGGCTGTACAGGCTCAAGCTCTATTTGGTTTTCGTAGCTTGGCTCAAAGTGAGTAAAAATTTGTGGTGCGTCTGTTTCGGGTTGTGTTTGTGTGCTGTTACAGCCATACAAAAAAATAATTACACAAATGACAAGCAATCCACGCATCTTCATCTCTTATCTACAATCCTTTATTTTACAACACTACTGCGCGTGCTCAATTAACTGGGCGCGCTTAAGCCCAGCCTGTAAAAATAACTGGCTCGACTTTGTATTTAACGCTTCTTGTTTATATGGTGCTAAAACATCCGCAGGGAAACTCTCAGTAAGTTGCTCAAGCGTTTGTTTTTTATTGTTTTTCACATGGGTTATTAAATTTGTTAAAAACAATAAAGGCTGCTTAAGTTGCGCTTTTTCAAGCGCCCCGCCGTGGCCGGGAAGTATTGTACGCAAATTAGGCTGATTAATATAGCGTTTGAGCAAGGCTTGCCAATTTTGTAACTGGCCGTGGCCTGGGTAGGGGAGCCAGTCAACAATATCGCCGCCTATTAGCAGCGTGCCGTTATTGGTACTAAGTGTTAAATCGCCATTTGTGTGGGCTTTTTCGGGTGTTATTTGTACCGAAAAGCTACCTAAATCAATACTTTGTTGCTCGCTGATTACGGTGCTAGGTGATTTTAAGTTATAGGTTTTCCAACGCAAAAAACGTTGTTTAGCTAAAGAGAGCTTTTCGCGCCACTGTGTTTGCTGTTGCTCGGGCAATGTGGCTAAGCGCTGATAGCTCAGCTCTATACTTTTTTCATAGCCTGCTAACTTATCATCGTAAGCTTGTTGGTATGCGGCAAAATTATCGGCTACCTGTTTATGTACTATTAGCTGCACTTTTGGGAAGGCATTTTGTAATACGGCCATGCCGAGTAAATGGTCATCATGAAAGTGGGTCGCAATTAAATAACAGAGCGGGGTTTTAAGGTGTTTTTTTAATTGTTTTGCCAGTGCTTCAACGGCTGCAAAGTTTCCGCTTGCATCAACCATGAGTGCGCATTGCTCGCCCTCTATGAGCACTTGGTTGGAATCGTAAAAACGTAGCTTATCTTGTTGTTTTAAAAATTGTACATTTTCGTTTATTTGCTGCCAAGTAACCGCTGCCTTACTAGAGTGAGAAAATAGGCTAAGGGTAATAAAAAGGGCGGGGATTACAGTTACTAAAAGGGGTTTTAATGTCATTGTGTGTCTCTGCGCAGCATTTATTTACCCTCATAATAAACAAAAAGCGCACGGGGCGCTTTTTATTTTTTTATTGGGTCACTCGCCAAGCATTGGCTGAGTTTATCAATGAGTTGATCTTGCTGCTGTTGCTCTACACTGGCATGCGTTTTAGCTTCTAGCAACTCATGGCTTAGTGTAAGTGCTGCTAAAAGTATCGCCTGTTGTTCGTTGCGAACTGATGAGCGTTGCTTTGTTTGCTCAACCAAGTCATTTAAATTTTGTGCTGCTGCTATTAATGCATCTTCTTGCCCAACCGGGCATGCAAACTGCTGCTCTTTACCTAGCAACTCAACTGTGACCCGCTGGTTTTGCAGCTCAGACATTAGCTTGCCTGTTGTGCGCTTTGTAGTTTATCAAGTAAGCCTGTTAACGTAGAGCTGGCATCTTTTTGCTTTTCTTCGTTTTCAAGGGCTTCTAGTTGTAAAATTTCGTTTTCGTCACTTAGTTTTGCATTTTGCTCTTTTAAGCTAGCAACATCTGTTTGTAATTGGTTGTTGCGCTCGATAAGCGAGTCAATCAGTTGTTCGAGTTGTTGAAGAGTTGTGTTGTTCATAAAGGCGCTCATATAACTGTAATTAATGTCATGCAAATGTAAAGCAAAGTGTGTTGTTTTGCCAGCATTTACGGTGGTTTTAGCACAATTTTATTGTTTATTAAGTGATAATTCAGGGTAGCGGCTTTTTTGTTCATAAATGGTTCACTTAACTGCTCGCAAAGCGGTGTATAGGTTGCCAAAATACAGAGCTTATGGTTCACTGCCGATATTAAATTGCGTATAGCGAAAATTAACAATGCTTAGTTACAGACACTCTTTTCATGCAGGTAACCCTGCCGATGTGCTTAAACATTTAGTACTTGCACAGGTACTTCAATATCAAACCATTAAAGATAAACCCCTCGATTATATTGATACCCACTCAGGTGCGGGATTTTTTGAGTTAAGTTCATCTGATGCCCAAAAAACACAAGAATACAAAGAGGGCATTGCTAAGCTTTGGCAACATAGCAGTAAACACGAAGCGCTAAACGATTATATTGCATTAATTAAATCGTTTAATGATGGGGATGAACTGGCGTTTTACCCCGGTTCGCCAAAAATTGCTGAGCATTACTTACGTCGTCAAGACAAAGGCTGGTTTTTTGAATTACACCCGCGCGATTTGCAGTTACTTGAGCAAAACATGCAAGGTAAGCGCTCTATTCGCGTACGTGGCGAAAACGGTTTTGCCGGATTAATAGGGCTACTTCCGCCAGCTTCACGCCGTGCATGTGTGCTTATTGACCCACCTTATGAGATTAAAGACGATTACGATACTGTAGTAAGCACACTAGTTAAGGCGCACCAGCGCTTTGCTACCGGCACATATATGATTTGGTATCCCGTTGTTGATAGAGAGCGAATCAATACAATGGAGCAAGGGCTGATTGAGTCGGGAATGCGTAATATTCAATTATTTGAGTTAGGCACGCAAGCGGATACTGACGTACACGGTATGACGGCATCAGGCATGATTGTTATTAACCCACCGTGGAAATTAAAACAAACTATGGACAGCATATTACCTGAGTTAGTTGAGCTTTTAAGTGAGCCTAGCGGGTTTTATAGAAGCGAGCAGTTAGTCGACGAATAACTGCCTGCCATTATGTAAAGTAAAAGCCCAGCTGGGCTTTTATTTAATTAAAATAAATCGCATTAAAGGTGGCAAGCGTGTTGCCACTGTTATCTTTTAATTCTAAAGACTCGCCTTCTATAGCCCACTTTTGCGTGTTATTGAGCATGTTTAACATAGCCGCTTCTTGCTCCATGCTTTGTGAGCACATTTTTTTTGTACTTGCCAATTGGCTAAACGAAATTGAATGTTGCTCTGTGCTATAGCTACCACTGACATTATTACACCCTAAAAAGCCGTTAACGCGGTTATCTTTATCAAATTGTATAAATGGCTCTTTTGTTCTTACACTGACTGTTTGCGCGTTAATTGTAACGGCTTTCCAGTATGTATTTGCAAGGGTAACATCGCTTTTAGGTGAGGCGACTTTTTCAAGCTCAATTTCGTGAAGAATCCCCGAGTTTGCATTTTTAAAAGGGTCGTACTGCATTGTGCTGGTATAAAGAACCTTGTCTTTATTAATGATTCTAGCGGTGAGGTTATAGCGATGTTTATCAACAATGTTGTTGTCATCATAAGCTAGCTCCACGGTATACGGCGGTGCTTTATTTATATCAATTACTTGTTGCGTAATTATTTCGGCTTTTACATCTGCTTTTGACACATCAGATAGCGTTACAATTAGTTGTGAGCCAGGGCGTGGCATACTGCGATCTTTATAGCTCACTTGCGTGGTTAAACCCATAACGCTTTTTTCTTGTACTGTGGATTGTGATTCGTCAGCTGGTTTCTCACAACCCGCTAATGTGAGTGCACTTAGGGCTAATAAACCTAAGCCAGTAAATGTACGTTTTTGAAACCTAAATTGCTGCTTTGCCATGCTTGCGCTCCTTATTCCTATATTGCTGGTAAGTGTAGGGGGGAGGAGCTTAATCATGGCTTAATTTTTTTAGGTACAAAAAAAGGCGCTAATGCGCCTTAATATAATGCTTTAACGCTATTTTTTTACAAACTTTGTTAAAATAACAATACGTTGGCCGTCTACTCGCCCTTCAATATGTTCAGGGTTATTTGTTAAGCCTATATTGCGTACTGCTGTGCCGCGTTTGGCGGTCAAGCTACTACCTTTAACGTCTAAGTCTTTAATTAAAGTAACCGTATCGCCAGCTTGTAGCACTACGCCGTTACTGTCTACGTGTTTTATATCGTCATCTTCAGCAAGGGCTTTTTTGGCCCAAGCAAGGGTGTCTTCTTCTAGGTAAATCATGTCGAGCGCATCTTGTGCCCAGCCATTATCAACAGCTAAGCGCGTTAGCATTCTGTAAGCCACTACTTGTACGGCAGGTGTTTGGCTCCACATGCTGTCGTTTAAACAGTGCCAATGTGTTGGGGTAAGCTCGCTGTTGTTTTCTATTTGATCTTTACAGGTTTGGCAGATGTAAATGCATTTGTCTGAATGGGTTTCGGTAACAGGAGGCACTTCGTAAACAGATAAATGTTCGGTTGCGCTGCATAATTCACACTGGTTATTACTGCGCTCGATTAAGGCTTTTTCAATACTCATAAGGCGTTCTTATATAGGAAGAGGTTTACATTTGGCCGTATTATACCCTAGCAAAGGTGGGCGGCGATACTAATCCCTTAAATTTTGTGCGGGTATTGGGTTAATGTATTTATCTTCTATGCGTTTTATGTAACCACTGCTATGTAAGTGGGCAAGGGCTTGGTTAATTTTAGGCAGTAACGCTTTGTGCTTAGCAAGTAAACGCACTCTTAAATAACCATGCGAATGCTGGGCGCCAAACTCAGTATTAATATTTAATTGTTTAGACCAATATGCTGCGGTATGAATACCCATAATAGCAACGTCAATACGCGCTTTAGATAATGCAATCATTAGCTCTTTTTCAGAGGGAAAATCGACGCGGTTAAATTTTGCATCATCATGGTAGTAGTAGCCAAGTACTGTACCAACCTCTTTAGAGTATAAACTTTGCTTAGTTTGATACTGCGCGACGTTATCAGGCAGCGCGACAATCATTTCGGTTGCGGGGATCAGCGGCTCTGAAAAAATATAGTAAGGATTATCTCGCTCGCTTTGCGCTAACCATTTTAAAGAAATTACATCAAAATCAATAAAGCCGTTTTCTAAATATTTGGTAATTCGCTTAGTGGGAAGCTCAACGTGATTGGCGGTAATATTTGCTTGCGCCATTAAAGCGGTGATTATTTCTGGCAAAATGCCGGGTTTTTCTGGGTTGCCGGTGTAAAAAGGGTAGTGACTACCTGACGCACTGACATTGTAATTTAGTTCTGGCTGGTTTTGCTGGGCATGAGCAAACGTAGCAAGATGCAAAATAAATAAGGGTAAAAACAACTTTAAAAAAAACAAATACGTAACCTTTGCTAAACTTTTAACCTTGAGCGTTATGTAATTTAACTCCGCTTGTAATGATTCTAGAATCTTCATAGCGGTTGAATTACAGTGTATAACCTAATTGTAATAAACAACGTCAAATTAGATAGGCTTTTATTAAGTGAATCCCACAAATATTCTACAGAACGGGCAAAAGATAACACAGTTTGTTGCAAGGCAACCTATTTTTGATGCGCAGCAGAATGTGTTTGCTTATGAGCTGCTTTATCGTGATTCAGCCCATAATGCATTTCCTGTGGGAACATCTGATGAGCAAGCAACCAGCCGTTTGTTTTTTAATACGCTGATGATGCTAGGGCCAGACAAACTTACAGCGCATCATTTAGCGTTTATTAACCTTTCTTCAGCCACTATTTTAGAAAACTTTCCTAAATTGTTAGTGCCACAAAATTGTGTGTTAGAAATCGTTGAGCGTACGAACAAAATAGCTGAGGTAACTCAGCGCGTGAAAGCGCTCAAGCAAGAGGGATACAAGTTTGCCCTAGATGATTACGATGGCGACGATAAATGGGCGCCATTACTTGCGCATGTAGATTACATTAAAATTGAAATGGACGATGTAATAATTAAAACCAATATGCGCATAAAAAAAATTAAACGTGCTAATCCGCATGCAAAAATTATTGTTGAGCGTATAGAAACTCATGCGCAATTTCACTCGTTAAAACAAGCCGGTTGCGATTTATTTCAGGGTTATTTTTTTGCCCGCCCAGAGATGATCACTTACAAAGATGTGGAGCCGGGTAAGGTGATTGTGTTTGATTTACTGCGCTTTACGGCAAAAGAATCTTTATGCTTTGATGAAATACAAAAACAAGTAGCCAGAGATGTGGCAATTACAGCGCGAGTATTGAAATTAGCGAATGCCCGCTCGGGCAGTACTAAATTAACCATTACCTCTATTTCGCAAGCGGTTGTGTATTTAGGAGAGGACAGCATAAGGCAACTGGTACGCGTGCTGGCGCTGAGCGAATTAGGCGCCGATAAACCCTCGGAACTCACAAAACTTGCCTTAACCAGAGCGCAGTTTATTGCGCTATTGCTAGGGCAAAACCACGCAGAACTGGTTGGTCAGGGCTACTTGGTTGGGTTGTTTTCTGTGATGGATGCAATTTTAGATACAGACCTTGAAGCGATTGTTAAAGAGTTTTCGCTAGATGAAAGTATTGCTCAGGCATTATTAAACAATGAGGGCATTTTAGGGCAAAGCCTTGCGCTTATTAGGGCGTTTGAACTAGATGAAATGGATAAAATAGCGGTGTTAATGCCGGCAATAAACAGTGATTTGCATATAGGTCATATTTTTAATTATGTTCTTGATGCACTGTTGTATAGTGACGAAATTATTGAGGCTATTGCAGAATAAATATGCGTAATTGGTTATCTATTTTAAGTATTGTGGTTGCATTAGGGCTGTTATTTCCTGGTGTTACCAAACCTGTATTATCGATTGAGGGCAACATTGATAAATCGCAACTCGCCAAAGCAGGTATAGAAATGCTGGCTGAGGAAGGCGATGGCCGTACTCGCAGTATGTTAATGATGCTCTCTAGTATGTTGGGACTTGATAAATTAGAGGGTGAAATAAACGCGTATAGCAAAACACAAAGCATTTGGGGAACCGTAAACGAGCTAGCTAATAATAATAATTTATTTGTAGCGGCGTTAGTTGGGTTGTTCTCTATTGTGATCCCAAACTTAAAATTACTGCTGCAATTACTGTATTGCTGCTTGTCGGCCAGCGCATTTAAAAATAAGTTAGGTGTGGTTATTTGCGCACTGAGCAAGTGGAGCATGGTGGATGTGTTTGTTATTGCGTTAATAGTGACTTATTTGGCAGGCAATGCACATGGCCAAAGTAGCGATTTACTAATTATGCATAGCACTTTTGGTGAGGGATTTTGGTATTTTAGTGCTTATTGTATTTTTGCTATTTTAGCGAGTAGCTTAATTAAACCGCCTAAAAAAGAAAATTAATTATTTGAGTTAGCTCAATAACTCAAATATTATTACTGGGTAATTTACTTAATAGGTTTTGTTTTGCAGCGTTTTTACTCAAATTTACTCGTTGTTGTGATGCTACTCACGTTTGTGGGGCAAGCCGTTGCGTCTGTAAATCAGCAGTGCGAAATGCCACATATGAGCCTATCAGCAGTGCGAAATGCCACATATGAGCCTATCAGCAAAGCATGCCACACATGTAATGAGCGAGAGTAAATTGCATACAGATATGATGGAAATGGATTGCTGCAGTGATGAAGCAGATGTTCAAAATGATTGTCATTGCCCAATAAATGGCTGTGGAAGCAGCTCTATTTTAACGTCCCCGGCCTTATTTACTGCTTTTTCGTTATCGAGTGAAAAAGTTACCCAGCTTAATAGCGGTATTTCCTCCCCCCCTAGTAATACTTTATATCGCCCTCCTATGTTTGCTTAAACGCAGGATAGGTGTGATACCAATCGACTTGATTATTTAGTATTTAGCGTGCCAAATAAAGCGTTAACAGCGTTATAAACCTCTCGTGTAGAGCAACTACATGTCGATATTTATGCTTTGTTATTACTCTATTTAACTGTCGCTATACATAACGACTAATTTAACACCATTGGTATAAGTGAAATTTAGCTATATTCGCTTAAAGCGCCTGTTCTGCTTGTTAATTTAAGATTTTATTTTTAATTTTAGATGGAGCAGGCAATGACCCGCACTGTAATTTTTAAAGCTGTATTACTGAGCGCCACCTTATTTGGTGCTGTATTTAATAGTGATGCCATAGCAAAAGCATCAACCCTTAATTTAACGGATGCCATAAACCTAGCGCTCAATAACGAGCCATGGCTGAGCGCCAGTGAACAAAAGCAAGCCGCCGCCACAGCGCAAAGTATTGCTGCAGGTACTCTACCAGACCCCGTATTAAGCATAGGTTTGCAAAGCGTACCCGTAGATGGCTTTGCGTTTGATCAAGAAAACATGACGCAGTTAAAACTGGGTATAAGCCAAAGCTTTAGCCGTGGTAATAGCCTAGCACTTAGCCAACAAGCAATAAAAGAAGAGGCACTTGAGCAGCCGTGGCTTAGGGCGCAGCGAAAGGCGCAAGTAAAAGCGAGGGTAATGGAGCTGTGGTTAAATGCCTACAGAGCACAGCAAAGTATTGCGTTAATTGAACAAGATAAAGCATTGTTTAGCCAGTTAATTGAAGTTACCGAAGCCAGTTACTCCAGTAGTTTAGGTAAAACCCGTCAGCAAGATATTATTCGCTCACAATTGGAGCTCACACGCCTTGAAGATAAACTGATTGTATTAGCGCAGCAGCTAGATGCCGCTAAACAAGGGTTAGCCCAGTGGTTACCACAGAGCATATTACGCCAACCATTAAGCCTAACTTTTACAGCGCCAGCCCCGCTTACCCAATTTAATAGCTTAGACTTTGATGAGCTCATTAAGTTACTTATGGCGCATCCCTCTATGGTGGCTATAGATCAACGTATAGCCGCTAAACGCACACAAGTGAGCCTTGCTAAACAAAGTTATAAGCCACAACTTGGCGTAAATATGGGTTATGGCTACCGCGCTGATAACCAAGCTGGTGAATCGCGTGCTGATTTGCTTTCGGTGGGGGTGAGTATTGATTTACCTTTATTTACCGACAACAGGCAAGATCAGCAAGTTAATGCGGCTATTGCTAATGCAGAGGCCATTAAAACCGACAAACGCGTGGCGCTACAAAGCTTAAAAGGACAGTACTTTAAAGAGGTTAGTCAACTTGAGCGAATTGAGCAGCGCAATACGCTTTATCAAAACACGTTAATACCGCAAATGTCGCAACAAGCTCAGGCTACTTTAAACGCGTATACCCGTGACGATGGCGACTTCTCTGATGTTATGCGCGCGCGTATTAGTGAGCTAAACGCCAAAATAGATGCCCTTAATATTCAAATAGACAAACACATAATTATTGCTCGCTTAAATTATTACGCAGCCAGTTTAGACTCGCTAGTAATGGCTGAGTTACAAGGATAAAACAATGAAAACTAACTTAAAATACCTTGTAGCGCTGCTTATTGGTGCCACGTTAATGTTTATTGCTAATCGCTGGTTGATTGATGACACTGAGCACTTAGCCACAACCGCTGATAATAAAAAAACGAAGCCGCTGTATTGGGTTGCTCCCATGGACAGTAATTATAGGCGCGATGAACCAGGACTATCACCAATGGGGATGGAGCTGGTGCCTGTATATGCAAACGCTGAAAACGACAGCCCAGGTACTATAAAAATATCCCCTGAAGTGGTTAATAACTTAGGCGTTAAAACCAGTAAAGTGCAACTGAAAACTCTACAAAGTGATATTCAAACAATCGGTTATGTGCAATATAATCAAGATCAGTTAACCCATATTCACCCCCGCGTAGAAGGGTGGATAGAAACCCTATTTGTAAAAGCGCAAGGGGAGCCCGTTAGTGCCGGTGAGCCTCTTTACACGCTTTACTCTCCTCAGCTTGTGAACGCACAAGAAGAATTTTTACTCGCAGTAAATAGAAAAAACAGCGTATTGATTCGTGCTGCTAAAGCGCGTTTAGAGTCGCTAAATGTGTCTGATGGCTTTATTGAGCGCTTAGAAAAAAATAAAAAAGTGATGCAAAACATTACATTTTACGCGCGCCAAAGTGGAGTGCTTGATGAGCTTAATATCCGAGAAGGTTTTTATGTTAAGCCAGGCACCTCAATGATGAGCATCGCTAAATTAGATCAAGTATGGGTAGAGGCAGAAGTATTTGAGCGCCAAGCAGCTTTAGTGAGCAAAGGGCTCCCCGTTACAATGACCCTTGATTACATTGAAGGTAAGCAGTGGGAGGGCGTAGTAGATTACATTTACCCAGCGCTGAATGCTCAAAATCGCACTTTACGTGTAAGGCTGCGTTTTGAAAATACCGCAGGGCTACTTAAGCCTAATATGTTTGCCCAAGTAAGTATTCACACACACAGTGACTCACCGCAATTAGTTATACCTAAGCAAGCGCTTATTCGTACAGGTGCACAAAACCGAGTAGTACTTGCCCTAGGCGATGGGCGTTTTAAATCGGTGGCGGTAAAAGTAGGGCAAATTAGCCAACATGAGGTGGCTATTTTATCGGGCATTACCAAAGAACACCGTGTTGTGACTGCTGCGCAGTTTTTAATAGACTCTGAATCGAGTAAAGACTCGGACTTTAAGCGTATGAGCGCACCAGAAATACCCGCCAAGAGCGACATGCCTAACATGGAAATGGACAAGGCTGAAGCGGTTCAAACAGCCACAGTAATGGGAACCATAAATAATATAAACGCAGCGCAGCGGGTTATTAATATTAGTAGAGAGGCTATCGCTAAATGGAACAGAGGTCCTGCTACTATGGACTTTATACTTGCTAAAGAGCTTGACATTAGTGCGCTTTCACCTGATCAGCAGGTTCATTTTACATTTAGCATTATTGAGGGTGAATTTGTAATAAGCAAAATTGCTGAGCACCCTACTGACAAAGGTGCAGCTCATCATTCAATGCATGGGGAGTCATTATGATAGCTGCTGTTATTCGCTGGTCGGTTGTTAATCGTTTTCTCGTCTTGTTACTGAGTATTATTGTATTTGGCGCGGGTATTTACAGTGTAAAACAGACACCCGTTGATGCGCTTCCGGATTTATCGGACGTACAGGTAATTGTTAAAACCAGCTACCCAGGCCAAGCACCCCAAGTAGTGCAAGACCAAGTTACCTTCCCGCTCACCACAGCAATGCTGTCTGTGCCTGGCGCTAAAACGGTGCGCGGTTTTTCGTTTTTTGGCGACTCGTATGTGTATATTATTTTTGATGAAAATACCGATATTTACTGGGCCCGAAGCCGCGTACAAGAGTATTTAAGTCAGGTAGAAAGCCGCTTGCCAGCAAGTGCAAAGGCACAACTTGGGCCCGATGCCACAGGAGTGGGGTGGGTTTATTTATATGCGTTAGTCGATAAAACAAATCAGCTCAATATTAGCCAACTTCGTAGCTTGCAAGATTGGTTTTTAAAATTTGAACTGCAAAGCGTTGAAGGTGTATCTGAGGTAGCCGCTGTAGGTGGCATGATAAAGCAGTACCAAGTGGTTGTAGACCCCGTTAAGTTACGTGCTTATGGCCTTCCTCTTAGTTTGATACAAACTGCAATTAGCCAAGGTAATCAAGAAACTGGCGCCTCAGTAATCGAAATGGCTGAAGCCGAATACATGGTAACCAGCACAGGTTATATTAAAAGTGTTGCCGACTTAGAAGCCATTCCATTAGGAATTAACGCCCAAGGAAGTGCATTACAATTACGAGATGTAGCGGATGTGCGCTTAGGTCCTCAAATGCGACGAGGCATTGCAGAGCTAAATGGCGAAGGCGAGGTTGCGGGTGGCATTGTGGTGATGCGTTATGGCGAAAACGCCCAAGAAACGATTTCTCGGGTAAAAGCAAAACTTGAGTCTTTAAAACAAGGGTTACCCGAAGGGGTTGAAATAATTCCGGTTTACGACCGCTCCACGTTAATAAAAAGCGCGGTTGATAACCTGAGCAGTAAATTGTTTGAAGAGCTCATTATTGTAGCCTTAGTGTGCGTGGTATTTTTATTTCATGTGCGCTCATCGCTGGTGGCGATTATTACCTTGCCTATGGGTATATTAATGGCTTTTATTGTGATGTATTGGCAAGGCGTAAACGCTAATATCATGTCGTTAGGCGGGATTGCTATTGCTATTGGCGCTATGACAGATGGTGCTATCGTAATGATAGAAAACATGCATAAACACATGGAAAAAACGCCACTGACTAAGCAAAACCGCTGGCAAATAGTGACTAAATCGGCCACCGAGGTAGGCCCTGCGTTATTTTTTAGTTTGCTCATTATTACTGTAAGTTTTATGCCTGTATTTATTTTAGAGGCGCAAGAAGGGCGCATGTTTGCCCCGCTTGCTTATACAAAAACGTATGCAATGGCAGCCTCTGCCGGCTTAGCTATAACCTTAGTGCCGGTGCTAATGGGCTACTTTATTCGGGGTAAGGTCATTTCAGAGCATAAAAACCCAGTTAATAGAGCCTTGGTTGCAGGGTATAAACCGCTGTTAGCCGTCGTACTTAAATATCCAAAAAGTACGTTATTTATTGCATTTATAGTGACGGTTATAGGCTTTTATCCGGTAAACAAAATAGGCAGTGAGTTTATTCCTTTGCTAGATGAAGGCGACTTAATGTATATGCCTACAACTTACCCTGGGCTCTCTATTGGTGAAGCGCGAAAAATTTTACAGCAAACAGACAAGCTCATAGCCTCTGTGCCTGAAGTAAAAACTGTATTTGGTAAAATAGGGCGCGCCGATACCGCTACCGACCCAGCACCACTGACAATGATTGAAACCTTTATTCAATTTAAGCCAAAATCACAGTGGCGAGAGGGCATGACGAAGCAGAAAATTAAAGCAGAGCTGGAAAGCTTAGTTACATTACCGGGCCTTACAAATGCGTGGGTTATGCCAATAAAAACGCGAATTGATATGCTTGCCACCGGTATTAAAACGCCTGTAGGTATTAAAATTGCGGGCCCAAGCTTGTTAGAAATTCAAAACATTGGGCAGCAAATTGAGCAATTGTTAAAAGATGTGCCCGGCACAGCCTCAGTGTATTCAGAGCGTGTAGCCACAGGGCGTTATATTAAAGTGGATATAAACCGCGAAAAAGCAGCACGGTATAATCTAAATATAGCCGACATACAACAGGTTGTAGCTACTGCAATTGGCGGCTCAAACGTGACTGAAACAATTGAAGGGCAACAGCGTTACCCGGTAAATTTACGCTACCCGCAGAGCTTTCGTGCTTCGCCTGAAGATTTAAAATTATTACCTATTATTACACCATCAGGCCAACATGTTGCACTTGGCGATGTTGCTAATGTATTTATTGAAGATGGCCCTACCGGCATTAAAAGCGAAAACGCGCGTTTAAATGGGTGGAGCTTAATTGATATTAAAGGCAGTGATATTGGCAGCTATGTAGCACAAGCTCAGCAAGTACTTGGCGATAACCTACAATTACCCGCTGGTTATTCAATTACTTGGGCAGGGCAGTACGAATACATGCAACGCGCAAAAGCAAAGCTTACTTATGTGATCCCGCTTACACTCGCGATTATTGTAATACTGCTATACCTTAATTTTAAATGCCTAAGCGAAGTACTTATTATTATTGCCACCCTTCCTTTGGCTATGGTGGGCGGCATTTGGCTAATGTACTTTGAAGCGTTTAACTTTTCGGTGGCAGTGGGTGTAGGGTTTATTGCATTGGCCGGTGTTGCCGTAGAAATAGGCGTCATAATGCTTGTATATTTAAACCAAGCTTATACAGAGCAGCGCCAGCAGTGCGAGCAAACTGGAACTGCATTTAACTTACAAGCGCTACAACACGCTATTATGCAAGGTGCAGGGCTAAGAGTGCGCCCCGTAATGATGACGGTGGCTACCATTATTGCTGGCTTATTACCCGTTTTATACGGCACCGGCACCGGTAGCGAAGTGATGAGCAGAATAGCTGCGCCGATGGTAGGCGGGATGCTAAGCGCAATTATACTTACGTTATTGGTTATACCTGCGGTGTATTTACTGTGGAAAAAGCAGCATATTAGTCAATAGGTGTTGTTCTTTGTGAGTTAAAACATTGCTGAATGTAGGGGCGGTTAAATCGCGGTGTACGGTTTGTACCCTCGTGAGCTTGATAGCTGCCCCTATTTCAGCACGCTCTAATAGCACACTGTGGGCAATACCCGTTTTATTGCCCTATAAAAATTACCCGTATTTTGTAACTTGTACCAAATAACCCGCCTAGCTGTTGTTTTTTTATTTTTAATGCATTGTTTTTAATTGAGTTTATGTTGGCACGGTTTACGCAACCTATACCTTATACAGTCAACTTAGTAAGGAATGCACATGCAAGTTAAAACAATTAAAGAAGTGTACGATTGGACCGTTTTATTTCACACACAAATGGCGGCAAATTTTTACAGCGTTAAGGAGTTACTTGATGAACGTAACGCGATGCTAGTGGACTATTATTTAGATTATGAAAAAAAGTTAGCTGAAGACTTAGTTGGCTTTAAAGCAATTACAGAGATCAACACCTTAGATACTTACAGCTACGAATACTTTGCAGACAACCCCGAGTTAATTACGTTTAACGATATTAGCAAAGACCAAGAATTTGATGAAAAGGTGATTCAAAACTACCTCTCTGAGCAGCACAAAAAAGTAATCGAACTTTACGAGTACTTATTAGAGCGCGCTGAGACAGAAAACGGTAAAGAAAAGCTCGAGCAAATTTTAGAGCTTGAAAAGCAAGGCGTTAAGCAAATGATGCAAAGCTCAAACCGCCATATGGATATGTAAACCTGATAAAATAACTCGGCTTTTATGTTTATAGGTAAAGCTTCAAACGCCCTTGGGTTTACCCGAGGGCGCTTTATTATGTGTGCTTTACATGGGGCGTAAGTAAAGCAGCAAGCTCACTTTAAAAAGCGCGCGCCGCAGTTACTTTACGTTAGAACAAACAATGTCACAGGCTTTTAATAGCCTTATAAAATTAAACGCACTCAAACTGAATCCCTGCTTTTTTAAGATAGAGCTGCTCTTGCTCTAGGTCTGCTTGTAGCAATGTATGCTCTTGCAAATAGCTGTTACTAAACTTAATAAATAACCCTAAGTTGCTTGCGCTTATTTCCATATCCGGCTTTAAGCTCACTTGGCGCTTTTGATTAAATAAAATGGCCAAGCGTAAAATAACAATCAGTTTAAGCACGTGCTTTTGAGAAATAGTTAAAAACTCAGGCAGCTCAGTCAGTTTAATTTTTTTACGATAAAAGCGTATAAGTGAGCTTAAAATAAGTTGCTCTTGCTGCGTAAAACCGGGTAATTGACTATTCGCCACTATATAAGCGCTGTGTTTGTTAATCCCCGATGAGTTAATTGATAAACCAATTTCGTGTAATTTTGCTGCCCACGTTAACAAAGCAATATCGTCGTTATTATCTAAATGCCATACATTTTTTAACTGTTTATAGAGCCAAATAGCCGTATCAGCAACACGCGCTGCATGCGCTTTATCAGCGGTGTAGCGCTCACTTAAATTATTAATGGTGTTTGAGCGAATATCTTTATCGGCCAGCTTTTGCTGCATTTCGTGCAGCAACCCTTCGCGCAACGAAAAATCGCTATAGGTCAGCTCTTTAATGGCAAACTCTGTAAATATCGCAATTAAAATTGCTAAACCACCACATATGCTTTGTTGGCGCTCGGGTGTAAGCCCTGCAATAGCTAAGTTATCAATATGTTTAGCACTAATAAATTGCTGTTTTAACGCGAGTAAATCGTCGTAAGTGATGTTAGGTTGTTGCGGATTTGTGGCGCTTATCATCGCTAAAATTGACTTTATAGTGCCCGAGGTGCCAATTACCGATTGCCAATTTTCGCTTACATAATTAGAAAAAATGGCTTCAAGCTCTTGCTCGGCTCTTATTTGCGCTTTGTTAAAGCGTTTGGCCGTTATTTTTCCATCGTTAAAAAACTGCTTTGTAAAGCTAACACAGCCCATATTACGGCTAGATAAAAGCTTATGCTTAAAATGTTTACCTATTATAAGCTCGGTACTGCCACCGCCAATATCGATCACTAAACGGTTTTCTTCATTATGAACATAATGCGCAACGCCTTGATAAATAAGGCGTGCTTCTTCTTGACCTGCGATTACATCAATATGAAAAGGAAACACTGCGCTAGCTTGGGCTAAAAAGGCGTTAATATTTTTAGCACGCCTAAAAGTGTAAGTGGCAGCTACCTTTACATTACTTGCGGGGAAATCATGTAAGGTTTTTGCAAATTGCTTTAGTACCACGAGGGCGCGGTCTATTGCAGCTTGGCTTAAGCGAAATTTATCATCTAGCCCATCGGCTAAATAAACGCGTTGTTTTTCTTTGTGCAAAATTTGCAAAGTGCCGTTTACTTCTCGGGCAACCACTAAATGAAAGCTGTTGGAGCCTAAATCAACTGCGGCTATTGAAGGGTGATCATTCATTATAATAAGTGTGTTCCCATTTTTTTAGATAATCGTAAATTGCTATCTGCGAGCGAATTTTTTTACGGTTACCCCTTCTTACATAAGCGTTTTTTTGCTCGCTATCAATAATGCGTGCTTTGGTGCGGTCTTTAAATTGTAGCTCTAATATATCAACTATAAGGCGTTTTAACTTAACATCCAAAATAGGAACGCCTACTTCAACACGATGATCTAGGTTACGTGTCATCCAATCAGCTGAAGATATAAATACTTTTTCATCGCCATTGTTACCAAATACCATTACGCGAGGATGCTCTAAAAAGCGATCAACAATACTAATTACCTTAATATTATCGCTAAGTTTAGGCACGCCAGGGATGAGCGAGCACATGCCACGTACAATAATTCTAATTTTAACGCCGATTTGACCAGCTAGGTAAAGCCTGTCTACCAGCTCTTTATCGACGAGGTTATTTATTTTTACCGTTATTTTGCCTGGTTTGTTGTTTTTAACATGGTCAATTTCGTTATTGATTAAATTAAGCAGCGTTTCACGGGCATTAATTGGCGAAAGCATTAAGTAGTCAAATTTGAACGGTTTATAACTGCTTTCTATAAATCTAAATACGCTGTCGCTTTCTTCACAAATACCAGTGTGGCGAGTAAATAGGCTAAAGTCAGTGTAAATTTTGGCTGTTTTTTCATGGAAATTACCTGTGCCAATATGAGCATATTTTACTATTTGGCCTTTTTCTTTACGGTGCACCACACATAATTTGCTGTGCACTTTTAGTGCGGGTATACCAAAAATTACTTTAATACCTGCACTGCTTAGCACCTTTGCCCATTCAATATTATTCTGCTCGTCAAAACGTGCTTTTAGCTCAACCATAACGGTCACTAATTTACCGTTTTGTGCGGCATTAATTAACGATGAAATCAGCCTAGATTTGCTCGCTACACGATAAATATTAACCTTTATTTGCGTAACCTTAGGGTCGAAGGCCGCTTGGCGCACATATTCAAGCACATGATTAAAAGTATGATAGGGGTAATACAGTAAAATATCTTGCTCGCTAATAGCGTCAAATACACTGGCATGTTTATTAAACGCACTACTTTGCAATGCTGGGAGGGGTTTGTTTTCTAAATATTGGCGCCCTACATTAGGAAACGATATAAAGTCTCTAAAATTACGATAACGCCCTCCGGGGATTAGCGCATCATGATGCGTGACACCGAGGCGCTTTTTCATCACTTTTAGCATGTTTTCAGGCATGGCTTGATCGTAAACCAACCTTACTGGCTCAGCATAAATACGTTGTTTTAACCCTTTGGACATTTTATCAAGTAAGCCAGCCTCTAGCTCGTCGTCTAGGTTGTACTCTGCATCGCGAGTTAATTTTATTGCATAACCGGCAATGCTTTTATAAGAAAAAAAGCTACTAAATACATCGTTTAAAAAGTAAGTGATGACATCATCAAGCATTACAATAGTTTTATGACGGCGGGTTTTTTCTGGAGGCAGGTTTATAAAGCGATCAACCCTGTCGGTGGGTACCTCAAGCATTGCGTAATAACTTTTTTCATCACTCATTTCTACAAACAAGTAGGTCATGGTGTCGTTTATATAGGTAGAGAAGTCTTTGTTCTCGTTTAGCAAAATAGGAGAGGTATGTTGCAGAACGTGATCATGAAAGTAATTTTTTAACCAGTTTAAATGAAACTCACTGAGCTCATCAGGGCGACTAACATGAATGTTATGATGGTTTAAGTCTGTTAATACCTGCTGATGTATGTGGTTAAATTTTTTACCTAACTGGAGTACTTTTTTTTGTATCTCACTAAGCAGTATTTCGTCTTCTTCAAAATTAGCATCGGGGAGTTTATTTAATAAAATTCGGCGCTTTACATCAGCAACACGTACTCTAAAAAATTCATCTAAATTATTAGAGAAAATGCCCAAAAAACGCATGCGCTCAATAATCGGGTTATTTTTATCTTTAGCCTCTTGTAGTACACGCTCGTTGAATGACAGCCAGCTTAATTCTTTTGCAAAATATTCAGTTGTTTGAGGGGGCTCTATATGGGCATTCATATCTATTCCGTTATCAGGATATGTTTCAAATTTAATTTGGGGCTGTGCGTGCGCTTATGAGGTTTACAATGTAAAAAGCGATAAAAGTAGTAATAATCAGCCCTTTTTATTCAAACATACGCCAGTTAGATGACATAAAAATGACTACCATGTCATTTTTATGTCAACGGCGTTTGGGCTATGCCTCTTCAATATCTACAATTAAATCACTGGTAATCGATTCAAGTGCATCAATAACTTCTTCTTTATTCATACCACTGGGTAAGGTGACTGTAGCTACGGCACTAAAAATAGGCACTCCCCAATTTGGCGCACTTTGTTGCCTTGAGTTTAAGTGAGTAATGCTAGCGCCTTTGTGGCGTATTACACTTGCCAGCTCCTGCACAATGCCCGGGCGGTCATTGCCAGTAATGACAAAATTTATTTGCTCTTTGCTACTTGGCTCTACTTCTGTGTTGCCAGTTTCAATCCGTACGTCGAGTTTAGGTAAGGCATTTAATGCGTTTTGCAATGCTTCAAAGTGCTCTTGCGCTACTTCTACCTGAATAATACCTGCAAAGTGGCCTAGTAAGTGGCTTAAATTACTGCTCAGCCAGTTACCCTTATTTTGCAAGATAACCGATGAAATACTTTCTACTAATCCGGGCCGGTCTTGCCCTAAAATGGTGATCACCAACTGCTTCATAAATAGCTCTCTCTAAGCCTGAAAATGTAAATGCGTAGGCATTAAGTGTTTATAACGTTTCTATCATTGTAGTGGGTAATAAAAACCCATAAAAAACTAATTGTTTATTATTACTTATTTGTGTCTTTATCGTTGAATTTTTTAACTTTAGCGCTGCGGTCTGGTTTCGTTATACATAGATTTAGTATTGTCTGCGTTAAATTGTTTGTCCAATAAAAGCACAAATTAGTTCCCATAAGAAGATAAACTCACACTGAATTTATTAACAATTTTATAGCACTTTTGATAATAAGTGTCATTTATGAACCATAACATTTATTTTTTTCATGCTTTGAGCGCTATGCACTTTATTTAACCATAAAAGTGTTAACAACTAATGCGCCATAAAAGCATAAATTTAGTCATCTCCAGCAGGGCAGTAAAACGCGTTATTAAATAGCTAAATAGGCAATAATTTAGGGCATTTATATTAAATATTTCCCCTTTTTTGTATCGATTTATGTTGTGGCATATCAGTGAGTAACAATTAAGCAAGGGCTGTTATTAGAAAAAAGGACTGATTTTAAAGCGTTTAGGCGGGTATTTATTACATCTGTAACATTACTGTCATCTTGATGAAATATAATTTGCGCAACGACAGAATTAAAGGGTGTTTTGATGACTTCCAATCCGAATAAGCCGACTTTAAATACGGATCGAAGCCGTCTATTTAAAGACCGGTTTGCAAAGTGGGGTATTTCCGCAGGCGGAGTAATGGTATTAATAGCATTGTTATTAATATTCTTTTACCTTCTTTATGTAGTACAACCAATTTTTGAATCAGCAAAAGTAGAAAAACGTAACAGTTTTAACGTTGCTAATGCTGAACAAATTGTGGGCTTAGGTGTTGAGGAGCAAACTGAGGTTGCTTTTTTACTCTCTCAGCAAGGAAAGGTAGATTTTTATAGTGTGCAAGATGGCAGCTTTGGTAAAAAGCTTAAAACATTAAGCGCCGAGCTACCTAGTGATGCATCAAGCTTTGCAAACAGTGCGCCGTTTCAGGGGCATTATGCGTTTGGTTTAGAAAATGGCTCAGTGGTGCTGGTAGCACCTAAGTTTTTAGTTACTTTTCCTAACAACGAAAGAAAGCTAACGCCACGTTTAGATTACCCACTTGGCAAAATGGCATTAGAAGTTGACGAGCAAGGTGCTGCCATTAAGCGTTTTGCATTTAGTCATTACGAAGATAAAACAGCCGTGGTTGCTTTAACCGAAGACAAACGCGTTTTATTTAGCAGCTTTGTTGCTGAAGAAAACATGTTTACCGGTGAAGTAGAATGGGTAGTTGAGCGCACTGAGCTTAATATTGAAGGCCGTGTTGATGAGCTTTTAATTTCGCCAGACACCACCCGCACATTTGTACGTTCTGCAAATCAAATTTATGTGTACGACACACGCTACCCAAGCGAAGTAGAGCAAATTCAGCTGCTTTCGGCTAACGAAGAAAGTGCTAACTTAGTGTCTGCGCAGCTACTTGCTGGTGCTAACTCACTCATGCTTGCAAACGATAACGGTGAAGTATCGCAGTGGTTTGAAGTCAATACAGACAGCGGCCGTGAGTATCAAAAAATTCGCTCGTTTGAAACAACTAAACAAAGCAAGCTGAACATTTTTACCGAGTTTTATCGTCGAACTTTCTTCACTACAAGCAGTAACGGTGAGTTAGGTGTGTATTACACCACTAGTGAGGCAAAACTTTGGCAAGGTAAAGTAAGTGATGGCGAGATTAAAAACTTTACTATAGCTCCGCGCTCAAATGCCGCCCTTATTTTAGCCGATAACCAACTAACCGTATTAGAAATTCATAATGAGCACCCAGAGGTTACCTGGTCTGCACTTTGGCAAGAAGTGTGGTACGAAGGTTACCCTGAGCCTGGTTATATTTGGCAATCTACATCGGCAAGTGATGACTTTGAGTCTAAATTTTCTTTGGTTCCTATTTCGTTTGGTACGTTAAAAGCAGCGCTTTACGCTATGCTATTTGCAGTACCCATTGCGCTTTCAGCCGCTATTTACACCGCTTACTTTATGTCGAGCGAGCTGCGTAAAGTGGTAAAGCCAACGGTAGAAATTATGGAAGCCCTCCCGACTGTAATATTAGGCTTTTTAGCAGGCCTGTGGTTAGCGCCACTTATAGAAGAGCACCTACCTGCTATTGTCGGCTTACTGATTTTATTACCGTTAGGTGTGCTAGCAACAGCACTAGGTTGGACTAAGTTACCAGCGAGTATTCGCCATAAAATCCCTGAAGGGTCGCACTCTATTTTACTTATTCCGGTTGTATTATTTATAGGCTGGGTATCGTTTGCAATGAGCGAAACCGTAGAGCTTTGGATGTTTGACGGAAATGTACGTCAGTACCTAACTAACGAGCTGGGTATGACGTTTGACCAACGTAACTCTTTAGTGGTGGGGATTGCGATGGGCTTTGCCGTTATTCCTACTATATTCTCGATTGCAGAAGATGCCGTATTTAGTGTTCCTAAACATTTATCAAATGGCTCACTAGCACTTGGTGCTACGCAGTGGCAAACGCTAGTACGTGTTGTACTACTTACAGCAAGCCCAGGTATTTTCTCTGCTGTAATGATGGGACTTGGCCGTGCAGTAGGCGAAACCATGATTGTATTAATGGCAACAGGTAATACGCCAATTATGGATTGGAGTATTTTCCAAGGTATGCGTACGCTTGCAGCAAACATTGCGGTAGAAATGCCTGAATCAGAAGTAGGCAGCTCGCACTATAGAATATTATTCTTAGCAGCATTTGTACTATTCATATTCACCTTTATTTTCAACACAGTGGCTGAGTTTGTTCGTCAGCAACTGCGTGAAAAATACAGCTCAATGTAAGTGGAGAGACACGACATGGTAAAGCAGTGGTTTAAGTCTGGTTCTCCTTGGATTTGGATGACAGGTGGTGCGGTAAGCATCAGCTTAATTTCAGTTCTCGGTTTATTAGCAATGATAGCTTGGAAGGGATTAAGCTTTTTCTGGCCATCAGAGGTAGTTCAATTTGAGCTAGAAGGGTCTATTTCAAAACAAACCATAATTGGTGAAGTTTACGACCGAGAACTTGTGCCTACAGCGCGTTTAGCTGCAACAGGTATTGATGTATCAGATTTTAATAAAGACGAAGTTGAGCGTTTACTTATAAAAACAGGTAACCGCGAATATGTAGATTTAGATTTTCGTTGGATATTAGAAACCGATATTACTGAGCAAAGTACACCGGCTACGCTTGCTGTATTTGAGCGCAGTAAAAACGGTAACTTTTATGGCTACATAGAAGGTGTAATTAAAGATGGAAAGCCGGTTACTAGCGATAAAATCGAAACCTTACATGAGCTAGTAGAGCGTGCGGTTGATTTAAACGACGAAGCGCTTGATTTACAAAATGGCGACATTGGTCATATCAACTACGAATTAGAGCGTCTTCGCTTACAAGAAAAAGCGTACCTACTTGATGATGAACTAACCGATGAGCGTGTTGCTGAGCTTGCTCAAGCCCGTGCCGAGTTACGTAACGAATACGCAGTACTTGAAAAAGAGTTATTTGCACTGCGTAAAAAAGCCAAACGTGACCAAGTTTTAGTTAAGGACATGCGTGGTGAAGTAGTCACCATTCCACTGTATCAAGTGCTTGATGTTTGGTTGCCTAACGACATGGGCTTTTTCTCAAAATTAGGTCATTACTTTGTGCAACTGGGTAAGTTTGTATCAGACGACCCACGTGAAGCAAACACCGAAGGCGGCGTATTCCCTGCTATATTTGGTACAGTATTTATGGTTATGCTGATGGCCGTTATTGTGACCCCATTTGGTGTTGTTGCTGCAATTTACTTACATGAATACGCAGCTAAAAATGCAGTAACTAAGATGATTCGTATTGCGGTAATTAACCTTGCCGGTGTACCGTCTATTGTTTACGGTGTATTTGGCTTAGGCTTTTTTGTTTACATGTTAGGTGGTAGCCTTGACCAACTGTTTTACCCAGAAGCTGCGCCTACGCCAGTATTTGGCACGCCGGGTGTTATGTGGTCTGCGCTTACATTAGCTATTCTTACATTACCGGTTGTTATTGTATCAACCGAGGAAGGTTTATCGCGTATTCCTAGTACAGTGCGTGATGGTTCATTAGCGCTTGGTGCAACCAAAGTTGAAACCTTATGGCGTATTATTATTCCTATGGCAAGCCCAGCAATTATGACAGGTTTAATACTTGCTGTTGCTCGAGCGGCCGGTGAAGTTGCGCCGTTAATGCTCGTAGGTGTGGTAAAAATGGCCCCTACGTTACCACTTGATGGCAACTTCCCTTATTTTCACTTAGATAGAAAGTTCATGCACTTAGGCTTTCATATTTATGATGTGGGCTTTCAAAGCCCGAATGTTGAAGCGGCACGCCCGCTGGTATACGCAACGGCCTTCTTATTAGTGTCGGTGATTATTACCCTCAACATAACAGCGATAGGCATACGTAACCATTTACGTGAAAAATTCAGATCGCTTGAACACTAATTAGTAAAGAATTATAGGTAACAAACATGATTACAGTCGCTCCACAAGTAAACCAAGCTAACAAAAGCTTGAAGTTAGACTTAGAAAACTTAACTGATGACCAAAAAGCGTTAGAGATTAAGGACCTTGATCTTTACTATGGTGAAAAGCAAGCGCTTAGCAAAGTAAATATGAATATCCCGAAAGGCCAAGTTACGGCGTTTATCGGCCCGTCGGGTTGTGGTAAATCAACGCTATTGCGTTGTATTAACCGCATGAACGATTTAGTTGATGTGTGTCGTATTGAAGGTGAAATATTACTTCACGGCCAAAACATTTACGATAAAAGTGTAGATGTAGCCGCGCTTCGTCGTAACGTGGGTATGGTGTTTCAGCGTCCTAACCCATTTCCTAAATCAATTTATGAAAATGTGGTTTATGGCCTACGCTTACAAGGTATTAAAGAAAAGCGTAAGCTAGATGAAGTGGTAGAACAATCACTTCGCGGTGCGGCTTTATGGGATGAAGTAAAAGACAGATTACACGATAGTGCATTTGGTCTATCGGGTGGTCAGCAACAGCGTTTAGTTATTGCCCGTTCAATTGCGATTGAACCTGAAGTACTATTACTTGATGAACCAACATCGGCACTTGACCCAATTTCTACTTTGGTTATTGAAGAGCTAATTAACGATTTAAAGAACAAATTTACCGTTGTTATTGTGACACATAACATGCAACAAGCAGCGCGTGTATCTGATCAAACGGCCTTTATGTACATGGGCGAGTTGATTGAATACTCAGACACAAATACCTTATTTACAACGCCAAGCAAAAAGAAAACGGAAGACTACATTACAGGCCGTTACGGCTAGTCATATACGTTTTAGTGTTGTAAACGAATTTAAGAGAAGGTAATTATGGAACATAATATAAATAAGCATATTTCTGGGCGCTTTAACCAAGAGCTAGAAAATGTTCGTAACCATGTACTTAACATGGGTGGCCTAGTTGAGCAGCAGCTAAGCAGTGCATTAGATGCAGTAAGTCGCAATGATGCTGAACTGGCACAAAAAGTACGCCAGAACGATTACAAAGTAAATGCGATGGAAGTTAGCATTGATGATGAATGTACGCGTATTATTGCTCGTCGTCAGCCTGCAGCGAGCGATTTACGCTTAGTAATAGCCATTGCAAAAACGATTGCCGATTTAGAGCGCATTGGCGATGAAGCAGAGCGCATTGCTAAAGTTGCACTTGATTCATTTACTAAAGATCAGCAAGATTTATTAGTGAATATTGAAAACATGGGTCGCCAAGTTTTAAAAATGCTACACGATGTACTTGATGCGTTTGCGCGTATGGATGTACAACGCGCCTTTGAAGTACATAAAGAAGATGCAAAAGTTGACCGTGAATATGAAGCAATCACGCGTCAAATTATGACTTACATGATGGAAGACCCACGCTCAATTCCTAAAATTATGGATTTAGTGTGGTCTGTACGTTCATTAGAGCGTATTGGCGACCGTTGCCAAAATATTGCGGAATACATTATTTATTTTGTAAACGGCAAAGATATTCGTCATACATCTCAAGAAGATATAGAAAAATCGTTGTAGGTTTTTATCTATCATTCTTTTTTATTAAAGCGGCTTAGTGCCGCTTTATGCATTGTTAGCCATGATGAAATAATAAAAAGCGTTCACAATCGCGGCTAATACTGTAAAATTCATGCTGCAAAGCATATCAATTTGATTAAAGGGTCAGTTATGCCTACAAACGCGTTTTTAGGAGTATTTGCAAAATCTCCTATCAAACCAATGGAAGAACACATCAAGAAGGTTCATCAAGCAAGTAAAGCCTTGATACCTTTTTTTAATCACGTATTTAAAGAAGAGTGGCAGCAAGCAGAAGAGCTTCGCTTAACTATTCGTAATTTAGAGCGTGAAGCTGATGATATGAAAAGAGATATACGCTTACAATTACCGCGTGGTTTATTCATGCCGGTAGAGCGTACAGATCTGCTCGAACTCGTAACTCAACAAGATAAAATAGCAAATAAGGCTAAAGACATTGCAGGGCGCGTAATTGGCCGTGAAATGACAATTCCTAGCGCTATGCAAGCAGACTTTTTAGCTTATCTAACACGTTGTGTTGATGCGACTAAACAAGCATCAAAAGCAATTAATGAGTTAGAAGAATTGTTAGAAACGGGCTTTAAAGGTCGCGAGGTGACTTTAGTAGAAAAAATGCTCGTAGAATTGGATGCCATAGAACAAGACACGGATGAAATGCAAATTAAAGTACGCCGCCAACTACGCGATGTAGAAAGCGAGCTAAACCCAATTGATGTTATGTTTTTATACAAAATAATTGAATGGGTTGGCGAACTTGCAGATATTGCAGAGCGCGTAGGATCACGTCTTGAGCTGATGCTAGCTCGTTAATTTATAAAAATCAGTTCAAACGAAAGATTAAGGTTACACAATGGATATCATTGCATCTTACGGCACGGTATTAGTTTTAATTGCCGCAGCAGTCGGCTTTTTTATGGCTTATGGTATTGGCGCGAACGACGTTGCTAATGCGATGGGTACTTCGGTAGGTTCAAAAGCGTTAACAATTAAACAAGCAATTATTATTGCTATGATTTTTGAATTTGCTGGTGCTTACTTAGCAGGTGGTGAGGTTACATCAACAATCCGTAAAGGTATTATTGATGCTGCGCCTTTTGCTGCTCTCCCTGATTTAATGGTTTTAGGTATGATCTCTGCACTTTTTGCAGCGGGTACTTGGCTATTAATTGCCTCATTTTTAGGTTGGCCTGTTTCAACAACTCACTCAATTATTGGTGCAATCATTGGTTTTGCATTAGTTGCAGTGGGTACAGAGGCTATTCAATGGAATAAAGTAGGTGGTATTGTAGGTAGCTGGATTATTACACCTGCTATTTCGGGCTTTATTGCTTACTTAATCTTTATGAGTGCGCAAAAGCTTATTTTTGATACTGATGCACCACTTAAAAACGCAAAACGTTTTGTACCTTTGTACATGGGTTTAGCGGGCTTTATTATGGCGCTAGTAACAATCAAAAAAGGCTTAAAGCATATAGGTATTAACCTAGGCGCTACTGAAGGTTATTTAATTGCAATAGCGATTGCTGTGATTGTAGCTATTATTGGTAAAATTGCGATTTCACGTTTAAATATCGACCCTAAAGCCGATAAACAAATGCAATTTAATAACGTAGAAAAAGTATTTGCGGTATTAATGGTATTAACAGCGTGTTGTATGGCGTTTGCGCATGGCTCAAACGATGTAGCGAATGCAATTGGGCCACTTGCTGCGGTTGTGAACATTGTTGAAAGCAACGGTGAAATTGCTAAAAAAGCGGCTATTGCTTGGTGGATTTTACCACTAGGTGGTTTTGGTATTGTTGCCGGTCTTGCTATTTTAGGTAAAAAGGTAATTAAAACGATAGGTGAAGGTATTACTCACTTAACGCCTAGCCGTGGCTTTGCTGCCGAATTAGCTGCTGCGTCTACCGTTGTTATTGCATCAGGTACAGGTATGCCAATTTCTACTACACAAACCTTAGTTGGTGCGGTATTAGGTGTAGGTATGGCACGTGGTATTGCTGCACTTAACATGGGTGTTATCAGAAACATTGTAGTTTCTTGGGTAATTACATTGCCAGTTGGCGCTGCCCTTGCTATTGTTATTTTCTACGTACTAAGAACCGCGTTTGGGGTTTAACAAAAAAGTACTCAAAGACTTTTAGCTTGAAAAGATCTCAACGCCCTAGGTGTTGGGGTCTTTTTATTTGTGGAAAGAAAAAATGACCAACCTACCAAGTATTAAACAGCTACAGTATTTATTAGCTGTACATCAGCACCAGCATTTTGGCCGTGCAGCAAGTGCGTGCTTTATTGGGCAATCTACTTTAAGCAGTGCAATTCAAAACCTTGAAGAAACACTCGGTTGTCAGCTAATTGAGCGAGAAAATCGCAGCCTTATGTTTACCAGTATTGGTGAAGAGGTCGTTGAGCGCTCTCGTAAAATTATTAACGATACAATTAGTTTAAAAGAGCTAACCAAAAGCTTTTTAACGCCACTCAGTGGTAAGTTAGTGGTAGGGGTTATACCCACTATCGCCAGCTTTATAGCGGCGCCTTTGTATCACTTCTGTAAGCAAACCTTTTGTGATTTAGAGTTGGTACTTGTTGAAGATACCAGCGACAAGTTATTAGATAAGCTTGAACACGGCCATATTGATTTAGCCTTATTAGCCTTACCGTACCAAACGGAGAAGTTTCATACTCAAGTATTGGCTAAAGATCACTTTAGTTTAGTGCACCATAAAGATTACAGCCCTGCTAAAGGCGTTGAAGACTTTAACTTGCTACCCGATGCTAGTGTGTTTTTATTAGAGCGAGAGCATTGTATGACGGGGCATGCATTGAGTGCGTGTCATCTAAACCGCTCAAGCTGTATTAACCCTTTTGAAGCTGCAAGCTTACATACCTTATTAAGCATGGTAGAGCATCAGTTAGGGGTTACATTTTTACCGCAAATGGCGATTAATGCGGGCATTCTTAAAGATAAAAACATGATAGCAACCCCATCGCAAGGCGATGCCTACAGAGATATAGGCATACTGTGGCGTAAAACCACAGGAAGAATTCGCGACTTTAAGTTATTCAGCCAGCAGCTAGAAGTGTTTTTGGCTCGCCAATGTAGTTTAGACTTTGAGAGTTAAGCCTATTTACCTTAAGGTTAAAGTGCAGCAGTAATATGTTGCTTTTGGTAAACAAGGTTTGTGCAGTGTGGTTATTGGCCACTATTAAGCATTCGCGTAGCATAAACAAAACAGCAGCCTACAAGGGCTGCTGTTTGCTATGTGTTTGGCTTTCAAAGGGTTCGAGTTCGGGTAGGAAAAGCAAGTAAATCCAAACCACTACATTAAAATAAGGGAGTAGGCCTAAAGTAGCAAATACGCCTACTGGGTAGCCCTTTAGCTGCGCGTACCGATAGCACTGATACGCAATTACACAATGTATTACGAGAAGTAAAATAATCAACTGCGCCATACCTTCCTCCTTAAACCTGACAAGCTTTAACCTCTATGTAATTGCTAGTCATGTATGCTTATAGGTAATGTCATGTTTTTATTGTTAAATCATCAAAATAACAAGACATTTGCTAAGTGGTACGTAAAGTATAGGCAATAAGTGCAATAATGATAGTAATAAAATGCTTAAAACTGTTTAAAAATGTTTAGCTGGCGCTAGTGTGTTGTTGGATAAAAGGTTTCTTCTGGTAAATAATTTTAAGCGTCGATTGTACTTTTTCTACAGGCACAGGACGGGCAATAAAATAGCCTTGTCCGTAGTCAACACCAATCTCTTTTAGTGCAAAAAATATCTCTTCGCTTTCTACGTACTCTGCCACAGAGCGCTTATCAAGGGAGCGGCTTATATCGTTAATGGCCTTAACCAGTGCTAAGTCAATGGGGTCGTTAATCATGTCGCGTACAAACGAGCCATCTATTTTTACATGCTGTGCAGGTAACTGTTTTAAATAGTTAAATGTACTAAAGCCTGTACCAAAATCATCAATAGAAAAATGACAGCCTAAACTGTTTAGCTTTTCTATCATTTTGCGGGTGGCTTTTAAATTGTTAACTGAGGCTGACTCGGTAATTTCAAAAATAATACGCGAAGGCGGTACGTGGTATTTTTCTAGGCTCGATTCTATATGTGGCACTAAGCGCTCATCTAAAAACGACTGAGCAGAAAGGTTAATAGCCACTTGGTTTAAATCTGGGTGTTCAGCCACGCTAGCAATGGCATTGCGAATAACACATTGGTCCATTAAAAAGGTGTCGTTTAGCAGCTCAAGAGAGGGAATAAATTGATTAGGGAAAATAAGTTTATCGTCTACTTTTAAACGCAGTAACGCTTCAAAATAAGCCACTTTATTGGCTTTAAAGTCCCATATTGGCTGATAGTGCAGCTCTACGTTATCTTGCTGAAGTGCTTGTCGAATCTCATGCCCCCACTCAAGCCCGGTTTGCAAGGTGTTATTTTGCGCATCTTCTTTTGAGTAGCAGTGCACTAGGTTACGGCCTAAACTTTTAGCAATATATAAGGCTATATCGGCTTGCTTGAGGCACTCACTCGGGTCGCAATTTTTAGCCGTTATTTGCGTTAAGCCAACAGAGCAGCTAATTGAATACACTTGGTCTTCAGATTTAAACTCGTGCTGTTCAATCGCGCTACAAATACTTTCTGCAATTAGGTGAGCGTCAAGCAGCTGCGTATTTTTTAAAATAACAGCAAATTCGTCACCGCCTATTCTACACACTAAATGCTTAGCGCTAATGTTTGCTTCAAATAATTGAGCTACATCTTTTAGTACAATGTCGCCTTGTTGGTGGCCTTTGCTGTCGTTAATTATTTTAAAATGATCTAAATCGATGTAAATAAGCGCGTGCTCTACATCACCATAGGTGTGCTTGGTTTGGCATATTTTATTGAGTTGTTGATCAAAATAATAACGATTATGTAAACCTGTTAGCGTATCGTGCAGGGCTAAGTGGCGCAGCTTTAATTCAGCTTGTTTACGCTCGTGTATGTTGTCGATTGTGGCAGTAATGGTGGCATTATTACGGCTGTTTTTTATTAGCTGTAAGCGGCATTCCACCCAAATCTGATTGCCATTTTTATGATTAAGTTGAATCTCGACTTGCTGCTGGTGCATGCCGCCATTAAGAATATCGTTAATGGTCGTATTTAGTTTTACTTGGCACTCATCAGAGCAATAATCGATTAATGATTTTTGCAAAGACGATTTAACCCCAAAGCCACTTAGTGTTTCCCAAGCAGGATTGATAAAGCGAATTTTACCTTGTTGGTCGAGCTCTAAAACCACCGTATTTAAATGCAGCAAAATGCGTTGGTGCGCTGAAAAAAGCTCTTTGTAGCGTACTTCGCTAATACTTAACTGTTCAACCTTTTGGGCAAACTCAGCATAACTAACCATAAAGTCTTCACGGCGCGCAGCATGGTCACATACTTTATTTAAAAACGACGGGTCATATGGCGCTCTTATAAAGTCGGTAACGCCGGATAGCAGCAGCTGCTCTGCATAGTCGGCATCGTTATTATCAATAATAGTTACAATGGCTTGTTTAGGGTTATGTTGCAGTATTTCTTCAACTAAAACACTTGAAGTATCTGCGCGCGACGCGGTTGCATCAAGCAGTACAATGGCAAATTGTTGTTGGTTGTAAGCGTTTAAAGCACTTTGGCTTGAGGTGACATGGGTAATGGCAAAATTGAGCTTAAGTTGCTCCGCTATTTCATCGGCTTTTTGCGCTATTGGCTCAAGCAAGAGTAAATTAAGGCGGCTGCTTTTTTCTAAATGCGTAGACAGAACATTGGCCAGCACCTGCGGCAGCATATCTTGGTGCTCAAAAGGCAGTACGGCATCTATGCCATAACTACGAGCGGTGGTTTCTGCTATACGCTCACAATAAATAGGGGGAATAAGTAAAATAGGGGTGTTTTTAGGTGTTTTAAGTAAGCCTGAGCGGATCATGCGAGAAAAACGCCAACCATCTATTTTCCCCACGCTTAAGCCTGTAATAATCATGTTTACTGGCTGCTTTTTTAACAGAGTGAGTGCATCTAGGCTATCTGCGGCTTCAATAAATTCAAATACGTTTAAGTACTCTAAAGTGGCGCGTATAGTGCGGCGTTCTTCGCTACTTGCGTTTAGAATGAGCAACTTCAGCTTATCTGCCACTTTTTTATAACCCCAAAACTAAACCATCATTATTAAGGACAGTAAGAATAATGATATTTACCAATAAGAACAAGATTATTTAAAGTAGTTACTCAAATGTATCTAAAATAGGGCGAATCCTCTCAACTGTGGTAGATATCTTGAGCTTAGCCGAGGATAGATATACACTTGGCGCGATTTTAATGATGTGGAATACCGACTATGCGCGTGGCTGACTTTAGCTTTGACTTACCTGATGAATTAATTGCTCGTTTTCCTAAACAAGACAGAACCAGCAGCCGTTTACTAACCCTAGATGGCCCAACTGGCAATGTTGAACACAAAGTGTTTAGCGACCTACTTGATTTAGTAAACGAAGGTGACTTATTAGTATTTAATAATACCCGCGTTATTCCTGCTCGTATGTTTGGCCAAAAAGCCTCTGGAGGTAAGGTCGAAGTACTTGTAGAGCGTGTAGTTGATGAACACCGCGTACTTGCCCATGTAAGAGCAAGTAAGTCGTTAAAGCCTGGTAACGAAGTTATTTTAGAAGGCAAAGCAAAAGCGACAATGATTGCGCGTCACGATACGTTATTTGAGCTTGAATTTGATCGTAGCCAAAATGTACTCGATATTCTAAACGACATTGGTCACATGCCTTTACCTCCTTACATTGACCGCCCAGACACCGAAGCTGACCGCGAGCGTTATCAAACCGTTTATGGCGAAAAGCCCGGTGCAGTAGCAGCGCCTACAGCAGGGCTGCATTTTGACGATAAGTTAATGGCGGCACTAAAACAAAAAGGCGTAAACATGGCGTTTGTTACGCTACATGTTGGCGCAGGTACGTTTCAGCCGGTGCGTGTAGAAAGCGTAGATGAGCATGTAATGCACTCTGAATACATTGAAGTACCTGATGAGGTGGTTCACGCTGTTGCTAATACAAAAGCTAACGGTGGGCGTGTTATAGCTGTGGGAACTACTTCTGTACGCTCGTTGGAGTCGGCAGCAAAAGTACACGGCGGTAAATTAGAGAGCTATTTTGGCGATACCGATATTTTTATTTTTCCGGGTTATCAGTTTAATGTAGTTGATGCCATGGTGACTAACTTTCACTTGCCTGAATCAACCCTCATAATGCTAGTAAGTGCCTTTAGCGGCCAAGATAACATTATGGGCGCGTACAACACGGCTATAGAACAAAAGTACCGCTTTTTTAGCTACGGCGATGCGATGTTTTTAACACGTAAATAAGCACGTTTTTATCCGGTACCGTTTTTAAAAGCCCAGCTCGCACGCTGGGTTTTTATTTGCCTGCGCTAATACGCAGTGAATTTAGCGCAGCTAATAGTAATAACGGGGCAAAAAGGGTAGAATCGAGCGGTTAAATTATAGCTTGTTGGACTGTTTTTCCGACATTGAGGATGATATGAAATTTGAATTAGACCGCACCGACGGAAAAGCGCGCCGCGGCCGCTTGATTTTTGACCGTGGTGTAATAGAAACGCCTGCATTTATGCCAGTAGGTACTTACGGTACTGTTAAGGGCATGACCCCAGATGAAGTTAAAGCCACAGGGGCACAAATTTGTTTGGGTAACACCTTTCATTTAATGCTACGTCCAGGTACTGAAATCATTAAACAACACGGTGATTTACACGACTTTATGAATTGGGACTTTCCAATTTTAACCGACTCAGGTGGTTTCCAAGTATTTAGCCTTGGTGCTATGCGTAAAATTACCGAAGAAGGCGTGTTGTTCCAATCGCCGGTAAATGGTGACCAAATTATGATGTCGCCTGAAAAATCAATGGAAGTACAGCGTGATTTAGGCTCAGATATCGTCATGATTTTTGACGAATGTACGCCATACCCTGCCACCGAAAAAGAAGCAAAAGACTCAATGGAGCTATCGCTTCGTTGGGCTAAGCGCTCTAAAGAAGGCCACGGCGATAACCCATCAGCCTTATTTGGTATTATTCAAGGTGGTATGTACCCAGAGTTACGTGCACAATCACAAAAAGGCCTAGAAGAAATTGGCTTTGATGGTTACGCATTAGGCGGCCTATCGGTTGGTGAGCCTAAAAACGAAATGATGAATATTCTTGATCATTGTGCGTACAAAATGCCAGAAGACAAACCGCGCTACTTAATGGGTGTAGGTAAACCTGAAGACTTAGTTGAGTCTGTACGCCGTGGTATTGACATGTTTGACTGTGTAATGCCTACCCGTAATGCACGTAATGGTCATTTATTTATTACCACAGGTACAATTAAAATTCGTAACGCAGTACATAAAACAGACACTGGCCCACTTGATCCTGAGTGTGATTGTCATACCTGTAAAAATTATTCGCGTGCTTATTTGCATCACCTTGATAAATGTAACGAAATTTTAGGCGCACGACTAAACACAATTCATAACTTACGTTACTATCAGCGTGTTATGGAAGGCCTACGCAATGCAATTAGCGAAGGTAAACTAGAAGAATTTGTTAGTGATTTTTATGCTCGCCGTGGCCAAGACGTGCCAGAGCTTGCAGATATAAATTAAAATTTAAAAATATAGAGGAAGTATTATGAGTTTATTTATTTCAAACGCACACGCCGCTGCTGGTCAACCTGCTGCAAGTGGTGGCTGGGAAATGCTAATTATGTTAGCTATTTTCGGTTTAGTTTTTTACTTTTTAATTTACCGCCCACAAGCTAAGCGTGTTAAAGAGCACAAAAGCCTTATGAGCGCGATGGCTAAAGGTGATGAAGTACTTACCCAAGGCGGTTTAGTAGGTAAAATAGTTAAAATTACTGAAGATAAAGATTTCATCGTGATTTCTTTAAATGAGCAAGCTGAAGTAACAGTACAAAAATCGGCAGTATCTGCTGTATTGCCTAAAGGCACAATGAAGTCACTATAAAAATAAAAAGGACATGCCTGTGTTAAACAAGTTTCCAATTTGGAAGTATTTACTTGTTTTAGCTGTGGTAGCCATTGGCCTTTTATATGCTTCTCCAAACTTGTATGGCCGCGATCCGGCCATACAGGTTTCGGGGGCAAAAGGCGCAGATGTCGATCTCAGTGTAGTAGACAAAGTAAACGCAACCCTCAAACAACATAATGTAACAGCTAAGTCTACCGTGCTTGAAGGCGGCCAAGTATTAGTACGTTTTAAAAATGTTGAAGAACAGCTAAAAGCGCAAGACTTACTGCGTAATTCTCTTAGCGACGATTATATCTCTGCTATTAATATGGCACCTGCGCAACCTGCATGGTTAAAATCATTGGGTGGTAACCCTATGAAGCTAGGTCTTGATTTAAGTGGTGGTGTTCACTTCACCATGGAAATCGACATGGCAACCGCGGTAGATAATCAGCTAGAGCAAATGGAACAAGATTTTCGTAGCGACCTACGCGAAGAAAAACTTCGTTACCGTAGTGTTCGCCGCGTAGCGGGCTCTGAGCGTATGCGTGTAGAAATGCGTACAGAAGAAGATAAAGAAGCGGCTGAACGCTTTTTAGCATCGCGCTACCCACTAAACGTATACATTGATGATAGCAGTAACGATCGCGCATTTTTTGCTACTATGAGTGAGCAAAAGCTTAAAGAAATACGTGACTACGCTATTAAGCAAAACGAAACCATTATTCGTAATCGTATTAACCAAATTGGTGTTGCAGAGCCTAACGTACAGCGCCAAGGTGCTGAGCGCATTATTGTGCAACTACCAGGTGTACAAGATACAGCACGCGCTAAAGAAATTTTAGGTGCAACGGCCACGCTTGAATTTCGTGAAGTAGACGAAAACGCAGACCCAAGTGCAGCTGCTCAAGGGCGTATTCCTGCGGGCACAGAAATGATCATGAGCCGTGATGGCTACCCTGTGGTACTTAAAAAACGTGTCATTCTTGAAGGTAGCCATATCACTGGTGCGCAATCAGGAAACGACGAATACCAGCGCCCACAAGTAAGCATTACCTTAGATAGCAAAGGCGGGGCAAAAATGAATGCCTTTACCAAGCGTGCTATTGGTAAGCGCATGGCAACGGTATTTATTGAATACAAGCCATCGGGTAAAAAAGATGCTGACGGTAAAGCACTTCCACCTATTAAGGTAGAAGAGGTTATTAACGTTGCGACTATTCAGGCTCGTCTTGACCGCTCATTCCGTATTACAGGTATTGATAACCCAGCCGAAGCCCACAACTTAAGCTTACTATTACGCGCCGGTGCATTAGTAGCGCCAATTCAAATTGTTGAAGAGCGCACAGTAGGCCCAAGCTTAGGTCAAGAAAACATTGAAGCTGGTATGACAGCGGTAGCCCTTGGCTTTGCGTTTGTACTTGCCTTTATGCTTATTTACTACAAAGGGTTTGGTTTAGTTGCCAACATTGCACTAGCAGCTAACTTAGTGCTTATTGTAGGTGTAATGTCGTTAATTCCAGGCGCCACATTAACGCTGCCAGGTATTGCCGGTATTGTATTAACAGTGGGTATGGCGGTTGATGCTAACGTACTTATTTTTGAGCGTATTCGTGAAGAGCTGGCCGATGGCCGTAGCCCTCAGCAAGCCGTTCATTTTGGTTACGATAGCGCCTTTAGTACTATTTTTGATGCCAATATTACCACCTTAATTGCTGCGGTTATTTTATTTGCAGTAGGCACTGGCCCTATTGCAGGTTTTGCCGTAACACTCGCAATTGGTATTTTAACTTCAATGTTTACAGCCATAGTTGGTACCCGTGCGGTAATTAACTTATTTATTGGTGGTAAGCGCATTGATAAACTTTCAATTTAAGGAGCGGACATGCAAATTTTAAGTTTGGGTGGTAAAACCCTACGTTTCATGTCACTTCGTAAAGTGGCAATGGGTTTTTCTACGCTATTAATTTTAGCGTCGTTTGCCTCAATTTTTATCAAAGGTTTAAACTTTGGTTTAGATTTTACTGGCGGTACCGCTGTAGAGGTTGGTTTTTCGCAACCTGCAGATTTGAAAAAAGTACGCTCAGTATTAGCTGAAAACGGGTTTGCCGATGCTTCAGTGCAGCTGTTTGGTTCTAGCCAAGATATTTTGGTTCGTTTAGCGCCGCGTGGCAGTGAAGTAAAAGCCGAAGTTATTGGTAACCAAGTTATTACTGCCTTGAAGCAAGCTGATGAGAGCGTAGTAATGCGCCGCATTGAGTTTGTAGGCCCAAGCGTAGGGGAAGACTTAAAAGAGCAGGGTGGCCTTGCCATGTTAACTGCGCTTATTTGTATTTTGATTTACGTGGCATTTCGCTTTGAGTGGCGTTTTGCTGTGGGCGCGGTAGGTGCACTACTACACGATGTAATTATTACAGTGGGTTTGTTTTCTGTATTAGGGTTAGAGTTTGACTTAACTATTTTAGCGGCAATATTGGCGGTAATTGGTTACTCACTTAACGATACTATTGTTGTATCTGACCGTATTCGTGAAAACTTCCGTAAAGTACGCATAGACGACACTATCGAAATTATCGACATGTCGTTAACGCAAACACTTAACCGTACACTTGTAACGTCAATCACCACTATTTTGGTATTGATTGCGCTATTTATGTGGGGCGGACAAACCATTCATGGCTTTGCTACAGCCCTGTTATTTGGTGTGTTCATTGGTACTTATTCTTCAGTTTACGTTGCAAGCTCGGTAGCTATTACCATGGGCGTAAGTAAAGAAGATTTAATACCAGAGGTAATTGAAAAAGAAGGCGCAGACCTAGACGCATTGCCGTAATAGAGTTAACGCTAAATAAAACCGCTCAATTGAGCGGTTTTTTATTGCGCGCGGTTTTATAGAGCTTGGTTGCCTTTAAGGCTGAACTTAAAGCCTTGAGCCGGTTATATAACTAGGCCATTACAATAACGTATGAATAGTTAACAGTATATTAGGCTATAAACTTAGCGCTTAGATTGTACCGCCCCTAAATTGAGCAAATTTAATCCTGAATAGTCAATAGCCGCTAATGCCATAAAATTGTCATACAGGCTTGCTACTTTAATGCCCCTATTAAACGACAATCAGGTTTTGCAGTGACGATGCAGCGCAAAGTACTAGAGTACATTTTAAGTAACGGTGAAATAACCACGTTATTTCAGCCTATTTTTGATATAGCTAATCAAACAATTATAGGTTACGAAGCGCTAAGTCGAGGGCCTAAAAACAGCCCTTTGGAAATGCCTAACCGACTGTTTGAAGCGGCCAGTGAACACGCTTTAATTTCAGAGCTTGAGCTATTATGCCGCTCAAAAGCAATTGAAAACTTTGTAAAGCTTAATCTAAACGGTAAGTTATTTTTAAATGTAAGCCCTAAAACCTTGCTCGACCCTTGCCACCCAAAAGGTGAAACCTTGCACTTAATAGAGCAGTTTGGTTTAGCAGCAAACCGCGTGGTGATTGAGGTAACAGAGCAAGAAAAGGTCGACGATGGTTTTTTATTATTAAAAACAATTGCACACTACCGCGAGCTGGGTTTTACCATTGCCATTGACGATTTAGGTGCTGGTTACTCGGGCTTAAAACAGTGGTCTGAACTATGCCCCGACTTTGTAAAAATCGACCGTTACTTTATTGATCATTGCGATGAAAGCGAAGTTAAAAAAGAGTTTTTAAAATCGATTACGGTACTAGCAAAAGCAACAAACACCGCAGTAATAGCCGAAGGCATAGAAAGAGTAGAAGAGCTTGCCTATGTTGAAAGCTTAGGCATAGCAAACGTACAAGGTTTTTTACTGGAAAAACCAAACTCAAATCCAAGCCTTGATTACAGCTCAGAGCAATTACAAGCATTAAACTTTAAACAGCCAAGCAATACGTTTGATCAATCAATGGCGATTGGCTGGCTTGCTGTTACACAAGAAGCAATAGACAGCGAAACCCGTTGTAAAGACGCCCACAAGCTATTCGAAAAAGACAAAGCTGTGATGAGCCTAGCGGTTTTAAATAAAGCCGGCCAGCCGGTTGGGCTACTGCATAAAGATCAGCTCACTGAGGTGTTTGCTGCGCCCTATGGCCATGCACTTTACGACAAGTGCCCCGTAACCGACTTTATGGATAAACAACCTTTAGTGGTGGATGAAAACCAACTTCTTGATACCGTGAGTCAGCAAATTACAGAGCAAGACTTTGATATTCGCCGCCATATTGTGATCACCCGAAACAAACGTTACCTAGGGCTTGCCCCATTGCGTGATATTTTAAAGCACATAACAGAAGAAAAAATTCGTCACGCCCAGCATGCTAACCCACTCACCATGCTCCCTGGTAATGTAGCGATTAATGAGGCAATAGAGCAAAGGTTACGCTCACAAAGTGCGTTTTCGCTTGCCTATATAGATCTTAATCACTTTAAGCAGTTCAATGATTTATACGGCTATGCCAGTGGCGATAGTGTGATTAAATTATTGGCAGATGTAACCGTGCAAGCATGCGAAAACAGTGCTAACTTTGTAGGGCATATAGGTGGTGATGACTTTATGGTTGTGTTTGACCAATCAGATGCTGTGTATATTTGTAATACCATAATTGAGCAGTTTGAACTGCAATCACGCACTTTTTTTACGCCTGAGCACATTAAGAGCAAAGGTTACTGGGCTACAAATCGTGAGGGAGAAAAGCAATTTGTACCTTTACTTACGTTATCAATTGGCCTTGTGGAGCCCGACTTACAAGAATGTAAAAACAGCCATCAAGTTGCAGCACTTGCAACAGATGCTAAAAAAGAGGCTAAGCGATATCGCCATAGTTATTTGTTTATTTGTAAGCGCAGAAAGCCTGCGCCTGCCGTAGTGCGCTTAGCACCAGAGAATAAACAGGTGGTATAAAAAATAGGTAATTATTATGTTGCCATTAAAAGTAGTTGTTGGTGGGTTTGCTTTATTTGCGGTTAGTTTTTTTGTGCAAGGGGTAGAGATTGTTAATGTTGCTCAAAAGCAAAGTGTGCAAAATGCCCGTGAAGAATACCTAAGTGAGCTATTAACACGAGCCCTAGAGCGGGCTAATTACCCTGTAGACATAAAAATGCAGCCAGTGAGCTTACAGCAACAGCGTGACCTGATTGAGCTAGATAAAACAGAGTTAGATGTTTATTGGAGCATGAGCAGCCCAGAACGAGAGGCACGGGCAATAGCCGTTAAAGTCCCGCTATTTAAAGGCTTTATAGGCAAGCGCGTTTTATTAACCAGTAAAAAAAATGTCGAAAAATTTAAAGGCATTACCACTTTAGCGCAATTAAGTGAGCTCTCGGCAGTGCAAGGGCATGATTGGCCAGATACAAAAATAATGGCCTATAACGGCTTACATGTAAGGCCGCTGAGTAACTATCAAGCTATGTTTACGCTCACTAGCCGGGGCAGAATCGATTACTTTCCTCGCTCATTTATCGAAGTTAATTCTGAGCTTGTTGCCAATGCGCAGAGTAACTTAGTTATTGTGCCTAATTTATTTATTAGTTATCCCACCGGTATTTATTATTTTGTTGTAAGTAGTAAGCCAGCTTTAGCGCAAGCCATAGAGCTTGGGTTGCAAAACATGCAAAACAGCGGAGAGTTTGATGCGTTATTTGATGAGTATTTTGCAAAAGACATAAACTCTCTCCCTTTCACAAAAGGTTATACCACGGAGCTAAAGCTCGATAACCCTTACTTTTAAAACAAAAAAGGAGCCATAGGCTCCTTTTTTATAATAGGGTTACATGCACTTTATTAGCGAAGTAACGCTTCAGGTAATACAGGGCGAATTTCACGGATAATTGCTTGCGTAAGCTTAGGTGCACCACAAATAATGTTACCGCTATTGTTGTAGTTAACGCCACCTGAAAAATCAACAACCATGCCGCCAGCTTCTTTTACAAGTAACTCGCCTGCTGCTGTGTCCCATGGTTTTAAACCAATTTCAAAAAAGCCATCAACACGGCCCGCAGCTACATATGCCATATCTAGCGCTGCAGAACCTGCACGACGAATATCAGCAGTTTGTGTAAACAATGCTTTAAACGCGTCTGTGTATGCATCTAAGTGGTGTTTTTGTTTGAAAGGGAAGCCTGTTGCTAAAATTGAACCAGCTAATTCTACGGTTTTAGTAACGCGTAAACGCTTGCTGTTTAGCTGTGCGCCTTGACCACGAGATGCAGTGAAAAGCTCACCACGAATTGGATCGTAAATTACAGCTTGGTCTAAACGACCTTTTACTTTAAGTGCGATAGAAACCGCGAAATGAGGGATACCCTTGATGAAGTTAGTTGTGCCATCAAGCGGGTCAACAATCCATTGGTAATCTGCATCTTTGCCTTTGTGCTCACCTAGTTCTTCACCAACAATGCAGTGATCAGGGTAAGATTTTAAAATTGTATCACGAATTACGGCTTCGGCTTCTTTATCAATGTTAGTCACTAAGTCGTTAGTGCCTTTTTGTTGAATTTCAACTTTTGATAAATCTTCACTTGCGCGAAGTAAAATTTTGCCTGCGTTGCGCGCAGCGCGAACCGCAATGTTTAACATTGGATGCATGGTATTACCTTTGGGTTGTAAAAGAACGTTTATATATTTAAGCCGGCGTATTTTAGCGACTTTTGCCATAAAGTAAACAATAAACCCTAAATACTTTTGTGCGTTTTTTGTACGGCCTTGAAATGCATGTAAATTTATTCGTATCTAAGACATGTTGGCGTGTATGGATTGAAATTTGTTCAACCAAAGGGCAACTTAATCACAGCCATGAAGCAAAGCTTCCGCGTCCTGCTCACGCCCCTTACCTACATCCATGTAGGCAAAGCTTCTGCGTCCTGCTCACGCCCCTTACCTACATCCATGTAGGCAAAGCTTCTGCGTCCTGCTCACACCCCTTACCTACATCCATGTAGGCAAAGCTTCCGCGTCCTGCTAACAAACATACTGTTGTAAAAATTAATCTTACAAGGGCAGTACACGCCAATAATACTAAAAAGTAAAAAAAGTGCTTTACCTAAAGTTAACTTGAGGTTTTATCTTGTGTTTAAGCAATCAACTAGGGTAAATAATAATGAAATTAGAACACGTACATTTAGTAGTAAACGATATAAATGCCATGCTTAAATTTTACCAAGCAGCCTTTCCTTATTGGTCTATTAGAAGTGAAGGGCATAACACCTGGTATGGCAAACCTAAGCGCTGGGTACATTTTGGCGACGATAATCACTACATTGCTATAAGCGATAATGGCGAGCATAAAAACAGAGATTTGGCAGGGCATCAAGTCGGGCTGGCTCACTTTGCTTACGTTACAAACAACCTAGACGCTGTTATACAGCGCTTAAAACACGCCGGATTTAGCATTGATAAAGAGGGCGCAGAAAACCCATTTAGAAAAAACGTATATTACTTAGACCCAGCAGGGTTCGAGGTTGAGTTTGTGCAGTATATGAGTGACATTCCAAGCGAGCGTAATAACGACTTATAAAATAGGCATAAATAACGGTGTAGAAAAGCGCATAATATGGCTTTTCTACCCATTTGTTTTTACCCGTATTATTTATTACTCACCCCAAGCTGGGCCTTTAAATCATTAGCAAAACTCACAAATTTTTCTTTAATGGTGCGTTTAACTTTTACCTCCACCGAACCTAAAACTGTTTTACCTTCTAGGTTAATTGTGGGGCCTTGGCGCTTATTAAGCGACACCGTTTTGTTTTCAAAACTACCTAATATACAAAACATTTTAGAAACTACATTAACGTGCTCTGGTACGTAAATTTCTTCGCTGCCAAAAATACAATTTACATGCACGGTAACATGTTGGTGGGCAAAAATAGCATCAGTAAAATCTAAAACAATCGACCCCATATAGTTTTGAATGTAAATATCTTTAGGCACCACCCATTGGCCGCTACGCTCGCTTGAGCCTAAAATGCTTCGCAGTGTTAAGTTTTCTTCATCCGCTTGTTGGGCGCTGTAGTTAGGGGCAAATTGCGTTTGCTTTTGAGCACTGTACTGGGTATCTGTAGTAAGGGTTAAATCCTCTACTAAATTAAGTAACGCGATATTATCGATTGCTTCCATTGCACTGTCTAAGCGCCTTTCAAAGGCTTCAGCTGAAATAACGCCATGGCTGTAGTTATAAATAAGTTGGTCTATCACTTGTTCGCGAACTTGCTCTATTGGGCGGTCTTCAATTTTTACAGACATGGGAATAATCCTTTTTATATGAGTTACCACTTTACATAGCAAGTGCTGTACCAAAACTTAACTATTTATATATCAATGGCTTATTATTTTTATAGCGCCGCTTAATTTATTATATTAACGATAGATTAACCAAAACAGCAATATAATCGTTATTTTCACCACTTAAGAAAGTTTTACCTAATAGCCTGTAAATGTTTACTCGGAGGTATTTTTATTTATACCCAATGAAATAGCTAACTCCATGAATTTAAAGTGTTAATAAAGTTGGCCTAAAGCTCGCATACATAAAAGTGTCTTTAATCAAAAGGAGAAAGATTATGAAAACATTCAACAAATCTATGATTGCGGCTTTAGTTCTAGGTACTACAGCTATGGGTGCTCAAGCGGGCACTTGGGAAAATGAAAGTAAAGATGCTTGGATTGATGGTAAGGCAGAAACAGTGCTTCTTATGAACACTAATCTAAACAACTTTGACATTAACACTGATGTAAAAAATGGCAAGGTAGTACTTACAGGTAAAGTAAACAGCGACCTTGATAAAGAGCTAGCTGAAGAACTTGTAATTAGCCTAGATGGCGTATCTGATGTAGAAAACAACCTAACTGTTGTGAAAAACATGGATATGGACGACAAAGATCGTGACACTATGGATGATGACGATAACGACTTAACTGACGCTAAAATCACCACAGTAATTACTACACGTTTCTTATTTGACTCAGAAGTTGACGGTACAGATATCGACGTTGATACCGACAACGGTATAGTAAAACTTAAAGGTTCTGTTGAAACAGAAGCTGAAAAGCAGTTAGCAGTAAAAATTGCTAAAAATGCTGAAGATGTTCGTGACGTAGTAGATGAACTAACTATTGTTGCTGAATAATACACTATACTAAAAAGCCCAGCTTAGCTGGGCTTTTTGCTTGTCATTTTTAAAGGAGCTATATCATGGATATCATTCGTATAATACTGTCGATTTTATTACCGCCACTGGGTGTATTTTTACAAGTTGGTTTAGGTATGCATTTTTGGCTAAATATTTTACTAACTTTACTGGGTTACTTCCCTGGTTTAATTCACGCTATCTACATTATTGCTAAAAAATAATGTGTGGTGTGTTCAATGTGAGCCGGCCACTTTTTTATAGTTATTAAAATTGTAAAAAAGCGGCTTACATACTTCTGCGTTTATTTTTCTGTTATTTCCTGCCTATTCGCATGCAAAAAGATTACTATTTAAGCAGTCAGCTTACTGATTGTTAAAATAAAGGTTTTTGCTAGTGACAAGCCTTAAAAAACTTTTTATACTGCAACCCGCTTTAGTCGCTCAGTGGCTAAACGCTTCAAAAATTAACTACCTTGTAGTTATACAAAGTTGGCCCCTTAGCTCAGTTGGTTAGAGCACACGACTCATAATCGTTAGGTCCCCAGTTCGAGTCTGGGAGGGGCCACCACTTTCCAAAGCTTTCAAAGTAAATACCTACTAACCGAAATTACCCTGTGCTACCTCTGTGCTACTTTTAGTTTCGCGGAAAACACCTCTATATTTTTGAACTGATTAATCCCTCACTTTTAACTGAGTTCCACTTCTAATCAGAAAAGCTTGTTGCTATATGATCGGATATTGTTTTGCTTGATAATATTCAACATTCAGGTAAACCGTTCCCACATTAAGTAAATGCTATAATATTCATCGTTCTGAGCAATAGGAAGCGAATTATGGACACTAATGAATACTATTTTCTAAAGAGCTTTTTAAAGCCCAAAAGCTTATTGAAAATGTTGAGCATGAGAGATTGGACTAGTTACTTAGGCTGTGATGCAAAGCTTGCTTTAAATAAATTTGAAAAAGAAGGGGTTTTACAGTCAGCTAGTACACAGGATGTTGTCACAGCGGCTCACTCTGCTCCAGAGTTAAAAAAGATTTCTCAAAACCTCAACCTACCAACTTCTGGTACAAAACCTGTTTTAGTTTGTAGAATTTTGGAAGTAGAACCAAATTATTTTAATGGCAATTCATTAGAGCATGATTTCTTTGTTTGTTCCTGTGAGGGGGCGAAACAAATTGAAGCTAAAGGAAAAATCATCAAAAATGAGATGAGTACTGCAGTTGAGCTATCAGTAAATGAAGCTCTAAATAGAAACTTTGAATGTGCTTTTGAGCCAGTCAGAAAATATCAACTGAGTTTACCATTTCCATCAGGCTTAGGAGTTGATTGGTCTAACTTTGGTGGTCCAAGAGAAATTTTTATAATTAATAGTATTCTTGATGATTGGCCACTCATCCTTTCTGAGATACAGCCTGATTTAAAGCCTCTAGTGCGTCAAGGAGCAATTTGTATGTTTCTTTGGGGACTGAAGCTGGATGGTGAACTAAGAAAGAAATTAGCTAGCAATGGTACTCACTTGGGCCCTGATGACGTATGTCGTATGATGTTATTCTTTGCACAAAACAAGTTTCGTATATTTGATGCTAAATCAAAATCTGAAGAGCTTGGTATGCCGTATATAATGAAAATTCTACGATTCGAAGGAGATTTTTGCTCTGCTTGCAAAAAACATAGAGTTGGGGATTATAGTCTCAGCGAAGTGCCGGAAATTCCGTTAGCAGACTGTCGGTGCAAAGGTGGTTGTACCATATCGCTATCGGAGGCTCTTGATATAAACAAAGTCACTACAATATGAAAGATCTCGAAGCTGAATTAATGTGTAGTAGCTTCTATTTAACCCTGCTGCGTGGGCTATTTGTGTAGGTAAATTATTTTTCTAGTTTGATGTTCACTGATTGCGTGAGCTTGGCTGGAGTGTAGGCACGAGACTTTTCGATTACCTCTTTTTCGTATTTTTTAACACTCAGTGTTTCTTTTATGCTTGTATTTTAATATCGAAAGGCGATGGCTGGATTTGCATATAAAGATTTAAATAGGTGAATAAGTAGCCTCTAGCAATGGCTTGCTAGAGGCTTTAACCAATTAATTTACTAGGTACTTACTGTTAGTACGAATGTAAATAGTGGCTGTTTTGTCGCTAGTGTTCTCAATCGTGTGGGTAAAGTTACCGGTTGATTCTACATAGCTGCCTGCGCTTAGGTTTTGCGCTTTATCTTGCTCGCTTGAGCTGTACTCAACGGCGCCGGCTATAACAACAGCACGAAATTCGCTTGCATCTGTTTTTATTTCACCTTTAAAGCCGGCAGGAAGTTTAATCATTGAGCCGTTCATATCGGCTGTACTTCCCCAAAGGTAGGCGGTTTGCACGCCTTGGGCGTTAATGTCGTTTAAATCGCTGCTGTTTAGCCATACCATGTTGTCTGCATGTAGGTTTAACGGGCGCTCACCATTATCAAACTGGGCATTAGTTGGTTTAACTAAGTACGGCCCTGAGTCGATTTCTAAGTAAATTAAGTTTGTTTCAGCATTGGCTGCTGTGGTGTGGTTTTCACCTGCAGGTTGTGTCCAAAACGAACCCGCTGGCATCCACATCTTTTCAGCTGTTGGGTCGTCATTATGCATTTGCCCTTCAATAACGATACCGCGGTAGGTAATGTTGTGAATGTGCGGCGGAGATTCAAAGCCTTTTTTAAAGCGTACTAACATGCCTGTTGCAGTGTCGGTTGTGCGGTTTCCCCATAAATCTGCAGCGCCAGGGCTTTTATCACCACGTAGCGGGTTTAAGTAACCCCAGTCAATATTGCTTGCAGCAACAACTTGTGATGTGCTTTGCTCTGCAGAGGCTGGCGTTGATATAAGTGTTGCAACCAGTGCAAGAGTTGATGCGTTTAGTAAAAATTTCATTTAAAAGCTCCGTTAAGTTGGTATAGCGCTATAGTACGGCTTAAAATTCAGTCAATAAATGGGCATAAGTTAAATACACTTTCGCAAAAACGTGGATAATAACGCTATAGTTGCGCATGCTGGTTTATGCAATAAGAGGGTTTGATGAAAATAGCTGATTTACAAGTATTACTCAAAGTGGCTGAGCTGCAATCAATTACAGCTGCTGCAAATCAATTAGATATGAGCTCATCGGCTGCAAGTGTCTCATTAAAGCGAATAGAGCAGGCGCTTGGGGCACAAATATTTGTACGCACAACAAGGCAAATTCGCCTCACGCCCGAAGGGGAACGGTATTTACCTCTGTGTCAGCAGGCTCTCGATTTATTGCAACAAGGGCAAGTGCTTATTCATGAGGAACAGCAATCTATTAGTGGTGAAGTGCGAATAGCAGTGTCATCGGAAATGGGGCGCAACCTTATGCGGGTATTACTAAATAATATTATGGATAAACACAGTGAAGTGACGCTGCGCTTACAAGCAAGCGACAGCCGCGCTGATTTTTACCGTGATGGAATTGATGTTGCGCTGCGCGCCTTAACTAAAGAGGCCGCACAGGAGCTAAATTTATACGGCTTTAAAATTTGTAACATAGCACACGTGCTATGCGCCTCGCCAGATTACATTAAAAAGCACGGTGAGCCGTTAACGCCAGATGACCTACTGAATCATAATGCCCTTTTATATAAGCTCTACGAGGTAGTGCATGATGGGTGGGAGCTGTATAACGATAACCAAAAATACAAGGTTAAAATGAGCAGCGACCGCGCCGTTAACGATGGCGATATAGTAAGGCGTTGGTGTGTTGATGGCACCGGGATAGCCAAAAAATCGGCCATTGATGTAGCTGAAGATTTATTAGCGGGCAGACTAAAAAGGTTAATGCCCGATTACAAAATCCCCCTCACTGAAATGTGGTTAGTACTGCCTAGCCGCCAGCTTATAACGCCTGCCATTAGGCTTATTCGTGACGAGTTAAAACACACTATTAGCCAATTAAGAAAAAACCTGATTGCGCAAGGGATAATTAACGAGCAAGAGTGGCCCGATTCACCCTAGTGCACCTTACGCGAGGTTAGTGTTGCTAGCCTTGCGCCTTTAAAATTTAATTCGCTTTCCTGTGGTGGATTAAATTAAAATACACGCTCTTCTTTTATGTTCTATTTTCTAATTATTGAGCTTATTGCTCAGCCGATCCTATATTTATTCTAAGCAAGTGTTTGTTAAGTCCTTTATCCATTTACAGGTATCGTATGTTACTTAAACAAAAAGTTTATATTAGTCTTACTTTGGCTATTGTTGTGCCGTTAGCGGTTTCTACATTTTTATTTTCAAATAGTATTCAAAATCATACCGATGAAAAGCTCGCAAAGGTTGATTTACCCACCGCACTGAGTGAAGTAAAAAGCAAAATTGAACTCGAACTTGCCACTCCTATAATTGTTGCCAAAGAAATTGCGCAAAACAGCTTTGTTAAACAGTGGCTAAGTAACGGTGAGAGTGAGCAAGCAAGAGCCGATTATATTAATTATTTAGCCAGTATTAAAAAAGATAACAACGCAGTTATTGCTTATATAATTTCCAAAAATACCAACAACTATTACACCGATATTGGCATATCTAGACAGATAGATAGAAGCGAAGATGTATGGTTTGATCAGTTTTTATCTTCTAACAGACCCTTTGAAATAGCACTGGATATAGATAAAACCACAAATAGCATGGTGGTTTTTATTAACTATGCACTGCAAATTAACGGTGAGCGTACCGCCATTACCGGCATGGGGCGCTCGCTCGATTCTATGATCAACTTAATTAACGAATACCGTATTGGCGAAGCCGGTGTGGTGTATTTGGTCTCTGATGAAGGTGAGGTAATGCTTCACAGTGACAGAAGTAAAATGGGTCAAAAAATTAATATTAACGATATTAAAAATGGCGCCATTATTAGTAAAACAATGGCAGGTGAAGATTATGTTGTGTCGAGTACGTCTATTGAGTCATTAGGTTGGCATTTAGTGGCAGAAGTGCCCGAGCAGCAGTTATACGGGCCAATAAATAGTGCCATTAATAGCAATTTATTATTTGGTGTGATCATCGCCATTATAGGCTTTGCCTTGGCCAGAGTTTTAGTGTCGCAAATATTTAAACCCATTGAAAACATAACTGCTGCAGTGAGCGCGTTAACTAAAAAAGATGGCGATTTAACAGTAAGGCTGCCTACTAACGATAACAACGAAATATCAGAGCTTGCCGCTAACTTTAATTTATTTTTAGAGCAGTTACATGGCATGTTTAAGCAAGTGTCGGACTCAGCAAACCACGTTAAAAGCATTTCAGAAAATGTGTTAGTACAAGTGCAGGGTGCGGCTAACTTGGCCGAGGTACAATCATCTAGCACGCAAACGGTGGCGGCAGCCGTTAACGAAATGGAAGTAACCGTACAAGACATTTCAAACAGTGCCAGTAACGCCTCTGACATTGCGACTTCAACAGAAGAAGCGACTCATAAAGGAGTAGAGTTTGTAAATAGCACGATAAAGCAAATGGAGCAGCTAGAAAACGCCATGGCTACCTCGGTTGCCTCGGTAACTGAGCTTTCAGGTGAGATAAAGTCAATTACGCAGGTGCTTGATGTTATTAAAGCAATATCGGAGCAAACTAACTTACTGGCACTCAATGCTGCCATAGAAGCTGCGCGGGCAGGTGAACACGGCCGTGGTTTTGCCGTTGTAGCCGATGAAGTAAGAACCCTTGCTATGCGTACTGCAGAGTCGACCGAGCAAATTAACGAAATGATAGACACGTTAAATTCTAAGGCTTCAAGTACGGTGTCGGCTATAGAGCTTGGCAGTAAAAATACCCTAGAAAACGCCGAACGTTTAAAAGTAACAGGGAGTACCTTAACGGGTATATCTCAAGAAATTGTTACGCTAAGTGAGCTAAATAGCTCAGTGGCTACAGCCACCCGCGAGCAAACGTTGGCTACCTCAGAAATTAGTCAAAATGTGGTGATGATTTCTGATTCTGCTGAGCAAACAAAACAAAATATGAAAACCTCAGAGCAGCTATGCAATGGGCTAAATGAAGAGTCGAATATATTAAAAGACTTACTGGGTAAGTTTACACTCTAAAAAGTGACAACATTAAGCTAAAAAACGCGTTGTAACTTAGTTAATCTAAGCTTTGGTTAAGAGGTTTATTATCCAAAGCTTAGGTTAAAAAAACGCGTTTTTAAAAGGGTTAATTTTTACGGTAAATTTCGTGTTGAATGTCGTAAATATTAACGCTTAAGCTGTCAGAATCTCGGCAATAAGTTTTTAAGCACTCAAGCAAGCTCTCGCTTAACATTTGTTTTTGTTCAATAGAGCGCCCGGCCATGATATGCGCCGCAATATGAATAAACCCTTCTTTTCCTTCACCTAGCTGGTATTGCTGATAAGCAATGGCGCGGGTTTTAATGGTTTCTAAGTCAAACAAACCACTTTGAAAAGTCGCGTTGTGCACTTTTTCAACAAGTACTTGCGGTAATACAGGAAGATCTTCAGAGTGTTCAATAATAATGTGCGGCATTTACGCGTTTCCTATTATGATTTACTACGTGGGCGTACGTATAATTGTACCAAAGCCTGAACTGTGCGCTAACCCCTCAATGGCCTAAATTTAGTTGTATTAATTTTTGATGGTAGTATAAAAACAGTCACGTGAACCTTCGCTTATAAAGCAAAATTAAGGATTAATATGAAATTACCACACCGCTTTAAACGTTTAGCTGTGCTATTAAGTGCAGTGGTTACCTTAAGTGCCTGCTCAGATGATGTTGCATCGGTGAGCTTAGGGCTGTTTACTACTAAAGATGTAGTGGTAAATTCCCAGCAAGACCCACTAGTAAAAGGGGTTACGTGCCATATTAGCCATATTGAGGCCGACTTAGATTTTTCAGATCCCTCTGATATGTCTATTGCGTGTCGTCAAACTGGGCCAATTACAGCCGATATGTTACAAGCAATAGATCGCAGTAAGTCGGGCGAAGTGGTGTTTAAGTCATCAAAAAGTATTTTATTTAAATCGCTAAAAGTGCGCCGTATTTACGATGCACAAAACCGCACATTACTGTACTTATCGTACTCGACTAAAGAGTCGAGCGGCAGCCACCACCACGCACTTTCAACTGTGCCTTTATACAATACACAAGCTTGGAACTGGGCACTTGAACAAAAATAAGAGCACACTATGTTAGCGTTATTTAAATCAAAGCCGCTGCTAGAACAAGCCGAGCAGCAGTGGCTAATTGATACCTTTATTTGGGCGGTAGAGCACTTTGATGCCGCATTTTTTACCAAGCACACGCAAATAATATTGCCAACGGTGGCGCATTTTCCTGATTCGGTATCGAGTATTGAGGAAATGGCCACTAAGGTATTTGTACGAGTACGTAATTACGCAGGTATGAGTGCGTGGCCAATACAATTAGTTGCGCCACAACAGTTACAGCCGCAAGTATTTCCGCATTTTGAATTTGCTGAACACTTACGCGGAGAGCAAAGCCAACTTATTGTACCGCCAAGCCACACGATTAATATCTCGTTTAATCCTAATCAAATTAATCAGCCGCAAGATTTAGTGGCCAGCTTTGCCGGCACGCTGGCTACTGTATTAATTCATCATGTTGGGGTGTTACCGCCAGGCGGTAAAGACTACTTGCCACAAGCGGCAGATGCGCTGGCCTGTTTTTTAGGGTTTGGGGTAATGATGAGCAACACTGTGTATCAATTTAAAGGCGGGTGTGGCTCGTGCTATAACCCTTATGCTAATCGTGAAGCGAAACTAAGCGAAACCCATACCGTATTTATGCACGCGCTGATCAGTTATTTTAAAAACGATCGTGACTCTAAAAAACATTTAAAGCCACATTTGCGCAGCCAATTTAAAAAAGCCCAAAAAGAGATCAAAGCATTAGTTGATAACTCTGCTAATCCGCTATTGCTTGCCTATGCACCAACTTAAACCGGATACTTGTGAACTACTTAGACGAATTTTTACTGATTGCCATCGCCCACTTTTTTGCAGTAGCCAGCCCAGGCCCCGACTTTGCCGTGGTGCTCAAACAAAGTATACAGCAGGGCAGGCGTAACGCCCTATGGACAAGCGCTGGCGTGGGCGCTGCTATTTTATTACACGTAGGATATTGCGTATTAGGGGTAGCCCTAATTTTAACGCAATCGCCTAATTTATTTATGGCATTAAAGTATGTTGCGGGGGCGTATTTAGCCTATTTAGGTGTACAAGCATTAAGGGCTGCCAAACCACCGGTAAATAAAACAGACAACATAGAAAACAAAACTACCCCACAAGAAAGCGTATGGCATGCATTTAGGCGCGGCTTTTTAACCAACGCGCTTAATCCTAAAGCCACTCTCTTTTTTATGTCGTTATTTACCTTAGTTATTAGTGTAACTACACCAACTAGCGTGCAGGTTGTGTATGGGGTTTATATGGCTCTGGCAACGTGGGTGTGGTTTTCTATGCTTTCTTTAGTGTTGTCAAAACCCAGTGTACGGGCGTTTTTTCAAAAAAGCGGCTATTGGTTTGACCGGGGTATAGGTGTTATTTTAATTGCTTTAGCCATTCGTGTAGTAATTTAACCCTAGGGAGAAGTCATGCCTATTTATAATTTTTCGTTTGGATCGAATATGTCCTCTAACCGCTTGCTTGCGCGTTTACCAAAAGCAAAGCGAGTCGGCACGGCTGTACTAAAAGGCTACGAGCTTACGTTTAATATGCTATTTAAAGATGGCTCGGGCAAGTGCAGTATTCAAAAAAGTGATGACAAAAACGCCTTGGTATATGGCGTGGTGTATGAACTTGATGAAGCCGAAAAAGCAATTTTAGACACCATAGAGGGCCCAGGCTACGACTGCGTGGCTATTAAGCCCACTTTGTTAAATGGTGAGCAAATAGAGGCCCATTGCTATATTGCAAACACTCACGATAACGATGTACTGCCATACGACTGGTATATTCAGCACGTTCATCGCGGTGCACTTGAGGCGGGCGTACCAAAAGAATACAGTGATGCAATACTTAATCGGCCGCATAAGCCCGATACAAATAAAGAGCGTGCTGATATTGAATTTGCAGTGCATCAAAAATAATAAGGATAACCATGAAACACACCAAATTAGCCAGTTTAGCGTTGCTTGCCAGTGCCACTTTTAATAGTTGGGCACAAATTAATACCACGGACTTAGAAGAGGTTATTAACACCTCAATGGCACGCTTTGACGTACCGGGTATGGCGGTAGCGGTTGTGCAAGACGATAAAGTTGTATTTGCTAAAGGGTTTGGGACAAGCAACCTCAATACAAATGCAAAAGTGAACAAAGACACACTTTTTGGTATTGCCTCAAACACAAAAGCGTTTACCAGTGCAGCGCTGGCTAAGTTGGTTGATGAAGGTAAGTTAAGCTGGGATGACAGGGTAATTGACCACTTACCTGAGTTTAGGTTGTACGACTCATACGTGACTCGCGAAATGCGTGTTCGTGATTTATTAAGCCATCGCAGTGGCTTAGGGCTTGGGCAGGGCGATTTAATGATTTGGCCAAGTACTGATAAATCTATAGAGGATATTTTAGCCGGCCTACAGTATTTAAAGCCAGCCAGCAGCTTTCGCAGCCAGTATGCCTATAACAACTTAATGTTTGTAACCGCAGGCGAAGTGGTGGCACGTGTATCAGGAATGAGCTGGAATGATTACATCGAAAAAAATATATTACAGCCTTTGCACATGGATAACTCGCGCGCGGGCTTTTCGCGTATTCCAAAAAGCAATAAAAACTGGGCAATTGGCCACATACCAATGGATGGCAAGCTCAATCCTTTTTTTGTTAACTACCTAGAAGATTTTAGAGGCGCAGGGGCTATTGCATCAAGCGTAAACGATATGAGCCAATGGTTACTAACGCAGTTAGCTGGCGGAAAAATGCCAAGCGGCGAGCAACTATTTAGTGAAAAACAGCAAGCGCAAATGTGGCACCCGCATATTACCTCTATGGCTTCTAAAAGTGCGTATGAGGCCTATCATCAGCAATTTAGAGGGTATGGGCTAGGTTGGAGTATTGAAGATTACCACGGCTTTAAAAAGCTAGGCCACGGCGGGGGCATTTTAGGTATGGTGTCGCAAGTCACATTATTGCCTGAGAAAAAACTTGGCATTGTTATTTTATCTAATCAGCAAGCATTTAGTGCACTTTCGGCAGTAACCCACGAAGTGCTTGAAGATGCCCTTGAACTTGAAGATAAAGACTGGGTTGAAGAGTTGGCTAAAAAACATTTTGCGAGTAAACAAAAAGCCTACGCCAATGCAAAACCCGACACCCCAGCAGATTACCAGCCACAGTTACCTAATATAAATTACACCGGCACGTTACATGACGATTGGTACGGCGATGTAATTATTGAGCAACTAGATGGCAAACTACGTATTGATTTTACCCATACCAAACGCTTAAAAGGCACGCTTGAGCATTACACGGGTAATACGTTTATTGTTAAGTGGGATGAAAAGCTACTCGAGGCCGATGCGTTTATTCGTTTTGATATGGGCGCAAACAACCGTGTTAATAGCGCAAATATGCGCGCGGTATCAACAGCGGTAACAGACTTTAGTTTTGATTTTAGAAACCTTAATTTAAAAGCTAAGTAGTGATGCTATACACCAAAGTCGCAAAGCCACCGTAAGGTGGCTTTGTTATATTAAGCACTCACATTAAAGGAGCGTTTATGCGTACTGCAGTTATTTCACATCCTCATTGCCGTAAACATAAAATGATTGACGATCATCCTGAGTGCCCAGAGCGCCTAGACGCTATTGCAGATAGACTTTTGGCAAGTGGGGTAGATATTGGCTTAACGCATCTACAAGCGCCTAAAGCGCAGCGTGAGCATTACTTATTAGCCCATGATGAGTCATTAGTTAACCTTGTGGAGCGCTTAGTTCCTGAGCAGGGGCTACATAACCTTGATGGCGACACCTGGCTTTGCCCTGATTCGTTTAAAGCGATAGAGCGCGCCGTAGGAGCAGGGTTGTTGGCTGTAGATGAAATACTCGCAGATAAACTCGATGCGGCGTTTTGCGCTGTACGTCCGCCCGGGCATCATGCCAATGCATACGCTTCATCTGGGTTTTGTGTATTTAATAATTTAGCTATAGCGGTTAAGTATGCCCAAAGTAAAGGCATTAAACGTATAGCAATTGCTGATTTTGACGTACACCATGGTAATGGCACCCAAGACATATTTATAAACGATGAAAACGTATTACTTTGTTCGCTATTTCAATATCCATTTTACCCAAACACGGCCGTAGAAAATAACAGCCACATAGTTAACTCCCCTTTGCCAATTGCCAGTAGTGGCGATGATTTAAAAGAAGTGTTTAATACCCAATGGTTGCCAAAATTAAAAGCCTTTAAGCCAGAGCTGCTATTTATTAGTGCAGGGTTTGATGCCCACCTAGAAGATGACATGGCAAGTTTAAAGTTTGTAGAAGATGACTACAGCTGGCTTACAGAGCAATTATGCGACGTTGCAAAAGAGAGTGGCTGCAAAGGTGTTATATCTTACCTTGAAGGGGGCTATGCGCTATCAGCATTAGGAAGAAGTGCTGTAGCGCATATAAAAGTGCTTAGTGAGTACTAATACCAATCCGCAATAATACTTAATTAAGCGAATTGGTATAACTAAGGGTTATAAACCTAGTAAATCAAACGCCTGCTTGGTATTAAGGGTTTTAATTTTGCCAAGGCAGCATTGCCCTTCATTTAATAAATAAGTGGTGACCAGTTGCGCTAGCTGCTCCTGTGAAAGAGGGGCGCATGCAGCGCCTTGCAGGTCAACGTACTCACCTTGCTTGTTCAACACGCGCACATTACTAAGCTCACTTTGCGTAACGCTGTGCAAACACGCTTCTTGTTCTTGTTTATCGTGCGCTATTTCAAGCTCATTATAAACAATTAATAACTGTGGAAAGCTGTTTAGCATAGTTACCCTACTGTTACCTCGTATGAGGTAAATTTACGCACATTAATAACGCCAGTATCAAAAATTAAGTACTGACCTTTTATACCTTGCAGCACGCCGCTCACTACTGGGTTTTTATCAAAATTAAACGAGCTAATTTTAGTGGGGTACTCTGTTACCGGAAAGTTTAAATCAACCACGTCTTCATCAAGTTGCTCTATGGCTGTGGCACCAAATAACTCGCTTAGCTCGTTTAATTTATCGCTAATTTGCGGGATCAGCTCTGCCGCGGCGGCTTTAAGGTCAATGGCTTCGTTTTGGCCCTTTAGCATGTTACGCCAATTGGTTTTATCGGCAATAAACTCGGCCAATGCCACCTCAACTAAGCCTGATTGCAAACGTGTTTGCACTTTAAAAATAGGCAGTGCTTGAGTGGCGCCTTGATCAACCCAACGTGTCGGTATTTGTGTATGGCGAGTAATGCCTACTTTAAGCCCAGAGGTATTGGCTAAATACACATAATGCGGGATCATGCAGTTTTCTTCGCCCCATTGCGGCTCGCGACAGGTGCCTTTATCGTAATGGCAGGTTTCTGGTTTCATAATGCACATATCGCAGCTGGCAAGCTTGCGCATGCACACAAAACAGTGGCCTTGCGAGTAACTCTTTTTGGTTTTTTTGCCACAGTTTGAGCATAAAATGGTACCGCTAAACGTCAGCGTTAACTCTTTACCAATGAGTGCGTTTAGGTCGACTAGGTTGTCGCCCACAGGAAGATGATATTGAACCGGCTCTGTTAAGCTCGATTTTAATTTACGCAAAGTGCCTTGCATCTTTACTTGGCCCCTAAAGATGTTGATATTAAAACGTGGAGTTTAACATCTTTAAACTGTATTGGCTTTTTAAGAAATACAAATAGTCATCTAGGGGAAGTGGCTTAGCGTATAGGTAACCTTGCGCTCTGTCGGCGCCCATTTCTTTTAATAAGTGATGTACATCTTGGGTTTCTATGCCTTCCATGGTTATAGATAGCCCTAGGTTATGTGCCATATCTATAGCGGTTTGCACAATCACTTTATTGGCGGTGTTATTTGTTAAATCAAATACAAACGATTTATCTACTTTGAGCTCCGTAAAGCGGTAATTAACCAAATAACTTAGCGATGAATAGCCAGTGCCAAAGTCATCAAGGACCACGCGCACCCCTAAATCAGAAAGCTCATTAACCAATGAAATAAGCGCTTCGTGGCTTTCGACTAATGCTGACTCCGTTAATTCAAACTTAAGAAGCTGTGCCGGAACTTGGTATTTTATAAGGACGTTTTCGACTTTTTCGGCTAGGTTTTTAATCGACAGATTTTTAGCACTTAAATTTACGCTAATTGGGTGATCGTTATAGCCTTGCTCGGTTAGTTTGAGGATATCCTTACAGGCTTGCTCAATAACCCATAAGGTAAGCTCGTTAATAATACCTGTGTGCTCAGCAAGGGTGATCAGCTCTTCTATCGATACGCCTTTAAAAGCCGGGTCGGGCCAACGTAGCAGCGCTTCGGCGCCACATACTTGATTAAAGTTCAACCCTATTTGAGGCTGATAATACAACGCTAGTTGGTTGTCTTTAATTGCTTTTTGTAATTTAGCGGCCAATGCCACATCCATTAATATATTACTGCCGTTAGAAGCGCTTACCACTAAATCGTTATTACTTTTAGCTTTTTTAAGTGCCAAGTAACCCCGTTTCGTCCAGTATTCAAAGTCGTCACTGTGGGCTGCGCTACTAATCCCTATGTTATAGGTAAGTTGTAAGTTTAAACCTTGAATTTCGTATTGCTTGGGCAGGCTATTTATAACTTTAATTAAGGCCCCTTCAAGTGACTCCTGGTTTTGGTTTTTAGTAGATATGCAGGCAAATACCCCGCTGCCTAAGTCGGCTAAGCGGGGGCTATTATTAAAATCTGTATCGAGATTGGTAAATTCGCGCTCATGGCTAAGCTCTAACTCTATTTGTTTAGCCACGCGCTTTATTAAAGTGTAGCCCTGCGATGGGGTAATAATGGTATTGAGCGAGTTAAAATGGCGAATTTTAATTAAACACAAGGTGGTATTTCGCCCCTGTGCTTGTAAGCTCATAAACGCTTGTTTTAATTTGGCACTGTTAAGTAATTTAGTTTGCTGTGTATGTGTAGCATGATAAAGCGCACGCTCGCGCTGGTAGCGCACTCTATCGGCAAGTGCCATAGCCATTAAAATAACTTCACACAATATAGCCACTAAAAACGCGTGACGAATCGCAAAGCTATAATCCAAATAGCCTGTTAACTCTAATGGCTGTATTGCCGCGCCAACAATGAGGGGAACCCACGAAAAAACGTAAAACTTCGCCCACCTAAAGCCCGTGCGTAGTTTGTTATAAATTAAAATAACACACGTAATATATAACAAGCTTAATACACAAAAAAAGATGGGAGCTGCAATGTACTCGGGTATAAATAAAGTGGTGATTGATAATAAAAATATTAAAATAAGTAGCGCTTTACTCATTTTATAGCGCCAGCATTTGTCCTTGTGGTAGCGCAAAAACATGGTGCAAAAGGCGAGCGTAAAAAAGGCCATTGCGTAGTTTGAAAAAATCACTTTTTCGTGTAAGTACAATTGCCACTCTAGGGGCCACAAGTAAAAGCCAAAGCCCATTACAATGCCCATTAAACACAGCGCACTAATTATATAGCCTATATAAACTAAATAAACGCGGTCTTTAATCCCAAAATAAAGCACTAAATTATACAGGGCAGCCATTAATAACACGCCGGCAAATATGCCCCAAATTCCGGTTTGCGAGCGAACTAAATCAACAAATTCTTTATGGCGGTACAAATTAACCGGGGTTTTGCTGATCCCCGTCGTATCTAATTTTATGGCTAAGCGCTCTGTTGTTTTACTCTCAAGTGCAAAACGTATATGCGGTACGCTATATTGAAAAAGCGTGAGGGACTTTACTTTATCACCTAATTTATAGCTTTCTATAAGCTCATTTCTTTTGTTTAACCGATACACGCTTAGGTGATCAACCATCGGGTTATCGAAATGGGCAACAATGTCTTGAGCATCTAAACTTTTATTTTCAAGGGCTATAAATAGCCAATAGTTTTGCTGCTTAAAGCTCCACTGAATATCGGTTAACGGCTGGTGGGTGATTAGCTCGGGATTTAAAATAATATCGTTGAGTGTGTGAGATTTACTTTCATCTATGTAGTAGGCAAAGTCTAAATATACAGGCGTGGTTTTATCGATGGTATAGCGAGTCGGCACAACCAGGTTAGAAGCGAGTGTGCTAATAATATAAAATATGAAAATCAGTATGGCTATGGCCGCGGCATGATAACGTAAAGTTTTCGTTTCCAACGTTGTATACTTGTAATAACTCTTTTAATTAGTGTAGCACTAAAAAAGCGCATATAAACTGCGCTTTTTTAGGGGCTGTTGATCTTTGTAGTACATATATCAATCAGCCCACATTGGTAGCCACATCATAGTAAATGCTAAAGCGAGCATTGAATGATAATTTCGTTCAAGCTTTTCATACCGCGTGGCTATCCCT
>NZ_JAQREZ010000109.1:0-2601 GCF_028598715.1 Pseudoalteromonas sp. GABNS16E | reverse complement strand
CTTTTTTAGAGTTAGTGCACTGACTTCTTATTTTACAATCTCGACAAGCAATGTGATTGAAGTAAACATCAAGGTATTTACCTTGCTCAAATACCTGCATTCGATTTTGAAGTTCATTACCAGCGGGCATAAGTAAATATCTTTATTTGCATCGTATTTGAAAAGTGAGCGGTTAAATATCCCTTTCTTTTCAGAGGACGATGTATCCGTCTTGGGCATGATTGGCTCTGCACCCAAATCGATAGTATCTTTTATATCAGGCTGACTGAAGTAACCTTTATCTGCTAATACCCGTATATCTTTCTTGCGCAATGCTTCTTGTGCGAGTTTCGTCATTGACGCAAGCTGGCCTCTATCTGGCACGTTGGTCACGTCATGCGCCACTATGAGGTGATGCTTGGTATCAACCGCACTTTGTACGTTATAACTCACAACTCTTGTAAAACCTTGAGTTTTCATTAAACGTGAATCAGGATCAGTAGTGGATATTTGCTTATCAGGATGAGCTTCAACTTGTTCTTTAATCTCGTATAGTTTTTTTAACTGGCTGCGAAAGTCAGCTAGTCTCTCTTTTGTGGCTTTAATTTTTGTGACGTTAGCTTGCTCTTTATCGGCTTCATCAAGTAATTCAAGATAACGTTCAATGTTCTTTTCGACTCGGTCGATGTGAAATTTAACTTTGCTTGGCGTAAAATTATTGCCTTTGTTGTTGCTAGCTTTAAACTTACTACCATCGATGGCAACAACGGGTTTCTCAAACATATTCAGGCGACGACAGACTTCAACAAACGTTTTGCACACATTTTTTATACCATCTCCGTTGTCTTTTCTAAAATCAGCAATCGTTTTAAAGTCGGGTGCCAACTTACCAAGTAGCCACATCAGTTCAATATTGCGTTGGCATTCGGTTTCTAATCGGCGGGATGATTGAATACGGTTGAGGTAACCATAAAGATACAGTTTTAATAATGTGGCTGGATGATACTTAGGGCGGCCTGTGGACTTTAAAGTTAATCCTTTAAACCCCAATTCAGCTAGATTTAGTTCCTCAATGAAAACATCAATTACTCTGACCGTATTATCTTCACTGACGTAGTCTTCCAACGATTCTGGAAATAACGTTGATTGGTTACGATCTTCACCGCTTATAAACTTTGACATATTGCCTCAACCCTCGACTGAATCAATAGTCTTATTATATAAATATCAGTATATTAAGTGAACTAAATGTATAGATTAATCGATCATAAGCAGCAGATACTTAGACCAAAAGGTGATCAGAGTTTTCACACAGTCTGTGCCAAAAGCAGCCCTTGAGTGACTTAGTGATAAAGGCTGCAATGATACGATTGCTGACATTTCACTATTTCTTTTTATGCCTTCTCATTGCCATTAATAGACTGTCATTTAGCTATCGCAACAACTTTGACCTTCTTGAATTGGCGGGCATTTCACTGTTCCATAAGAGCAATATACACAACAATCGCCTTTCAAAGGCTTTAGGAGAACTTTGCAAGATTCACATTCATAATACCACTGGCAAGCGTTGGTTGGCATTTCTTCAGTTTTACTGAAGCCACACTCAGGGCAAGTAATGGTAGAATTTAACTCTATACTTTGCATGTTTGCTCCTTCAAAGGTTTAACAATGTCTAATACGGACATTACAATCATCAAACAAATACCTACATAAAACAAATAAGTGCTCCATTCGTATTGCCATAGTGGATAGAGGGTTAACAAAACCGCTATAGGGCCAATAACCCCAAGAATACCTCTCGCATGATTTTGGTTTTTATACCAGTTATACAAATTTACCAACAATGCCAGAGTTGCAAATATAGGTAACAAGGTATTTACAGCAATTCCCTCAAAGTGAGAGAGAAAGCCTAATCCTAATGCTGATGCTAACGAGCCGAGTGCGGGGAAGCACCCCGTACAACTAAGAGCCGCAAGCCAAACACCACCTGAGCTAACTTTATCTAAAATCTTATTAATCATTTTTAACGTCTAACATTATTTGAATGATTTGAGTATGAACTCCGTAGGTAGGTACGGAGTCAATACTATTTTAGCGAATCGATTATTGGGCAGTGGGATTGATCGTTATTGTTGCGGCATGAATTAGTCATTTCTTTTATGACGACTTCTAAGCGTTGAAGGTCAGCTATCTTATTTTGAATTACGTTCAATTTCAGCAAGCCTAGGGATTCTACTTTGGCACAATCGCCATCCATTGACATCAATGAAGCCACTTCTTTTAGAGTAAAGCCAAGTGCTTTGGCCTTACAGATGAATTGTAATTGTTTGGTGATTGAGTCGTCATAGACACGATAACCATTTTGAGGTTTTTGAGGCTGTTTTATCAAGCCTTCCCGCTCATAAAACCGTATAGTTTCTACGCCTATATCAAGTTCTTTAGCCAACTTGCCTATTGTTTTCATCGTCCAACCATAAAATCAACTTTAATCATGACATTAGGGGCTGTTGATCTTTGTAGTACATATATCAATCAGCCCACATTGGTAGCCACATCATAGTAAATGCTAAAGCGAGCATTGAATGATAATTTCGTTCAAGCTTTTCATACCGCGTGGCTATC
>NZ_JAQREZ010000108.1:0-2829 GCF_028598715.1 Pseudoalteromonas sp. GABNS16E | reverse complement strand
CATGGCGTTATTTAAACAAGATACAACTAAAACAGCCAGTATGGCGAGAAAAAAGAAAATGGCAGGGCTAGACGATGATTATCGCTCAACCCTGTTAGAATCTGGGATTAAAATGCGCTAGCCGTGACTTATAACAGGGTTAGTGGTATTTATTGCTTGGATTATGCTTAAGCTCGTTATATGGGGTAAGAGCATGTCTAAAGGAGCGTATTTATTTTTAGCATTTTTTCCACTAATTTCACTTATGCCTATTCCACCCCTACTTATGAAAATGTTCAAAAGGCCAAGCAAGAGCAGCGTAAACGCAAAGAAGACTCAGGAGACGACCCTACGAATGAAGATGAGTAAGCCAGTTTAGCTGCAAATTAAAACACTTTTAAGGACGCTTTAAGCATGCTCTAAGGTTTAAAATAGAGTGAACCCTTTTACTGCTAGCCCTATATTCGAAGCCAATGTATAACGTACAACTCCCCTTAAAATAAGCTTTAATAAACATTTACCTATACTATTCAACCCTGTATTGATATGTGAAAATACACCGACATAAAACAACTTTAGGTTTTTAAGTTATGCCAAAGCAGCATATAGGTAGTATTGCTCTTGTTGTAAAAGACTATGACGAAGCAATTGCATTTTATACAAAAAAATTAAGCTTTGAATTAGTGGAAGATACGGACTTAGGTGATGGAAAACGCTGGGTGTTAATAACCCCACCCAACTCAAACGGCACACATATATTACTTGCACAAGCCACAGAGCCAGAGCAGTTTAACGCTGTTGGCAATCAAGCAGGTGGCCGTGTATGGCTATTTTTAAACACTGACAACTTTTGGCGCGACTACGAAAGCATGCTAGAAAATGGCGTAGTATTTCATGAGCAGCCTCGCAATGAGCCTTACGGTACGGTGGCCGTATTTGAAGATCTCTATGGTAACAAATGGGATCTTATTCAACAGAGCTAAATACTTAATTGATTAACGACCTGACTATTTGAAATAAATCCGAGGGTAGCATGCCGCGCTGCCCTTGCTCTTCAGCCGCAACCTCACCTGCTCGAGCATGAAGAGTTACCCCGTATCGCGCTGCTTCATCGATACTAAGCCCTTGAGCAAGCAATGCACCAATAATACCTGTAAGTACGTCGCCACTCCCTCCCACGGCAAGTGCTGCGTTACCATTTTCACACACCCAAGTACTTATGCCGTTATCAATTAAAGACCCAGCGCCTTTTAATATGCAAGTAGCATTATACCGTTTTGCGCATAATCGCACGCTATCAAACCTATTTGACTCTATTTCAGATGTATTTTTGCTAATGAGCCGAGCCGCCTCACCAGGGTGCGGAGTAAGAACACATTGAGCCAACGTATAAGCACTTGCATTTTCAGCTAATAAATTAAGTGCATCAGCATCAAGTACAAGCGGCGTATTGTGCTCTTGGCAATAGTGCATTACAGTGCAAAACGTTTTTTTAGCCCATTCATCCTGCCCAAGTCCAGGGCCAAGTACAACACAACTTGCCCACTCTAAAGCCTGTTCAAGGTTTTCACTCATGACCATTAATTCTGCCCTACCTATGCTTATTGGCATAATAGAGCTTTGGTGCGTATAAACCTTCACCATCCCTGCACCTGCTCGTAGCGCAGCTTCACTACTGAGCCTAATTGCTCCCGCAGTACCTTGGTTGCCCCCTACGCATAATAACTTGCCATGATTGCCCTTATGGCTATTTAAAGCCCGAGAGCCTAAGCGATTAAAGCTGTCTATATTTATCAAGTGAGCACAAGGTGAAGCGAGTTGACTAAAAGTATCTTCAATTGCTAATTCATCGAGAATCAACTCACCGGCATGCTGTTTACCTGTCCCTGTAGAAAGGCCCTGTTTAATCGCAATAAAAGTAAGTGTTTTTGTTGCCTGAATAGCTGCGCCTAATACTTCACCTGTATTTGCATCAATCCCTGAGGGAACATCGATACTTAAAACAGGCTTTTCGCTTTGGTTGATGGCAGTAATAATCTCACAATAATTTTCGCGAACAGGTGAATTAAGCCCAGTACCTAGTAACCCATCAATCACACAGTCGCAGCAATCTAAATCACTCTTTGCAAACTCGTTAACTATGCCACCATTATCAAGCCATAACTGCTTCGCTTTAGCAGCGTCACCACTGAGTGTTTTAACAGGGTCTAGAGCGCAAACTTTAACCTCTGCACCAGAGTCCTTTATTAAACGCGCGGCTATATAAGCATCACCCGCATTATTGCCATTACCTACAATAACTAAAGTAAGCTTAGCGTTAAAAGACTGCCACTGCTTGTATACGGCCTCCCCCGCTCGCTGCATTAAAGTAAATAAATCTATTCCACATTGCTTAGCCGCCTCTCCCTCATAAGAGCGAATCTGCTCTTTTGTGTAAATATGCCATTGTTTATTTAACATAGAAACTCGCCATAAATAAGTCTGTAGATGCTCTATAACTATAGCTTGGGATAAAAGAGCACTTTTCAATAGCGGATTTAGCATGCTAAACAGCTATTAAAACTGAAGTTGAAGGCTTTAGTACAAAGAGTGTGAGTTCTGTAGTGGGCTTTTGCCGCGGGTTTCGTGATACTCAACCCACGCTACGGAGGTGGTGAAGACTGTGCGAATAAAATCTGGAATGTATTTTTACTTTTCTGCAAACGTAAAAAAGCCCGGCTCTTTCGTATCCGTCCGGTGATCACCGCCTAGCCTTTAAAATTCCACGGTAATAGACTATCGATATCAGGTGTTGATTGGCACAGCTCATCTAAACACGCGGTGATGTAATCGTATGGCGCTAAGCCGTTG
>NZ_JAQREZ010000107.1:0-3259 GCF_028598715.1 Pseudoalteromonas sp. GABNS16E | reverse complement strand
CCATGGCGTTATTTAAACAAGATACAACTAAAACAGCCAGTATGGCGAGAAAAAAGAAAATGGCAGGGCTAGACGATGATTATCGCTCAACCCTGTTAGAATCTGGGATTAAAATGCGCTAGCCGTGTTGCCTATACCTTTCAGACTAAAAAGCCGAGTATTAAAGTGACTCGGCTTTAATTCTTATGCAGATCTGAGGTTAATTACCTTTGTAAACAAGCAATTAAAACAGCTCAAAGTGACAGTTTGCTATTTAATGATGCTATCGAAAAAATCGTAACGTCTATACTTTTAACACTAAGTTTTAATCTATATCAATGACTATATATCACTCAAAACCGAACTTCGCCAAAGTGCCAGTTTCGGACGATTGAGCCATAGACTCTTGTACGACTTGTGCTACAAATCACACCTAGAAAACGAATAAACTTTTTTATACTCAGAGGAATAATTTTTATCATAAATCCGGAGGGCCTTTTCTAGTCCTTCTGTGATGCCTATTGCACGTGATTTATACCCAGATAGCTCTTCTTTTGTCATTTTCTTCGAAGATAGAATTTCTTTTAAGATTCTTGTCGCTTTTTTTTCATGGATTTCGGATTTTTCGTAATCAGTAGCATAAAATGCTAGCTCCGCACACTCTATCTGCTTTGCATATTTCCAACCTGCTTGAATTTTTTTCTCATCACTCCATCCATCGCTCCCATAAACTGACGAAGCAACAAATAAAGAAACAATAGAGATTAATATCTTCATAACATTCCTTGAATAAAAAGCTTTCTCGGTTACATATTAAAAGTTAATACCCTGCGCATCACCGCCTGTAACAATAGCTATAATACCCGCATTGGTACTTCCGTTAATCGCTCAGAGCCGAATTTCACAATTGTGCTCGAGCGGACATTGAGCACCATAGTCACTTGTATGGTGGTTGTCTTTTAGCTAGGTTCTTTATGTCCATAATAGTTTCTCCATCAGTAGCTTATTAAAGGGTAACTGATACGCTAGTAATAACCAATAAATATGTATAACTACGTTATGCATCATCTATGCTACAGAAAGCCCTTTTAGATAACTAGGCTTACTCATGTTACAGAGTAAGCCTAAAGATATGGAGAGAAGTAAGATTAGTTAAAAGCAAAATGCTACATTCACAGCCATTATATGCAATCGTTTAATATTTTTCGGATTGAATCATCTCGAATAATTTATTAATGGCAAGTTTCTTTTCTTGAAAAAATGCAAGCTTGTTTTTTAATTCTTCCTCATCAGTTTCCTGCTTCTCTGAAATGTTAATATAATGACTTTTTAATTGTAAATGATATTCAGATATATCAAAGTTACAGAGTGCTTTTTGCATCTCTAATTCTTGTAATAATGTCTTATTAAGCTCATCTCTGATATTGATATTTGGATGTTGAGTATCTTCGTAAAATCGCACTGTTACTGAATAATAAGGGTAAGTTGTTAATGTTAAAAGCTCAGCTTCTACTAATTTCATTAAGTATATACTCATCAATTTTTCTATTTGTTCAGAGTCAAATACTTGTGCTTCTTCTTTAGTTTTAAAAGTATCGCATGCTGCTGACTTAATAAAATAGTGACTAGCAGCTTCTAATTTCACTACATGATGTAAAACAGAATCTAACCCCATTAATCCTCCGGTAATATTTAAGGTAACCAACGAATAAATTATGATCAATAAATCATAATTTATGCAATATAGTACATATGAGATAAAAGAGCAATATGTGATCATTCTATCTTTATTTGTAGGATTTGGTCTTATGAGCTACGCAGCAGAGTTGATTGGAAAAAATATTAAATTAGCGCGAGTGAAAAACGGCTGGAGTCAAGCAGAACTTGCTCATAAATTAAACGTAGAACAAAGCTATATCAGCAGAGTTGAATCAGCATCTGTAGCTGCTTCTTGCGAACGAATATATGAAATAATTCATTTACTAAAATGTGAGTCTACAGATATTTTTCCAGCTGCAAGTCAAGTCAAAGCGAGACAGAAGAAAAGCTAATAGAAGTTGATAAATGATTTTATACACATACACTCCTTGGTTAGTAAAAACACTTTCCCTAGACTTTAATCCTGTAACTCGTATTTATTTAGATAAAAATGGACAAAAGGCTGTAATACAAATTACAAAATCAGGTGAAGAATCTAGTAATAACGAAGAATTATTCTATTTAAGAGAAGAGCTGTTTGAAGAGTTACTAGAACACGAAAGCCTTATCGCTGGATATAATATATATGGTGAAAGACGGGTAGCTAGTGTTGATGACCTGCATTCAGAAAAAGAACATGTTGCGTTTAAAGAGTTTCAAAGTTCAATTTTTGTCAAGTAGCTCCATCTTATATGGATTCTGACAGACTATGTTTAACGCCATAGTCTGTTATAACGAGCATTTGTCTACACTAATTCAACCCTTCAACGCCCTGTTAACAGAAAAATAGTTAGTTAAAATAAGCGACGAAGAAGCAAAACCAACTGTTTTTTGTCCCGCTTGAACAGCTTATAGCTATTTGAACGGAATGTCGCCGTAACCCCAAATAAGTGTACCAATAGCAATTAAAATAAAAGCAATAATATTACACACCGTAACTTGTGATGAATATTTCTTCTCTGTTTCAGCGTACGTGGTACTAACAAATCCGGCAGGCTTAAAAACATCAAACATTTGATACGCACGCATTTCAGATATAAATGCCAATACAACCATTATTGATCCGCTTCTTTGAAACCATGTTGCAAATGTTTCACTTACTGGCCTTAAAAAATCAAATAAGGAAAGTAACGGTGCAATAATCGAAATTACAGCAAATATAATAAATAAGCGCCTTTCTTTTAAAAAGCGTTGTTCATATGAACATTTTACAGACATGAAACTCTCGATAGCTAAAACAATTTAATAGTGCACTCATTGATCTACCTTATATAGTTTTAACAAATTACCCAAGGTGTTACATCACTAAGTTTCCTAAAATTTTTAGGTAAAGTTAAATGAAGCAATATGCGCTCAGCGCTAATTTTCATGAATATATGCGCAAGGAGCAGCCTAACCATCAATCAAGGACGATATTTAGCAAATCTAAAGGCCGCTTTGTGCCCAGACTGTGTAAAAACTAATTTTTAATAAATTGTCTTGGGTATGTTCTTAGTTTGAAACCATTTAAGATGGTTGCGATCGATTTTTTCTCAGTATCGCAATTTTCTCCGCGCGAGCGAAACTGCTATGGCAACGCTAC
>NZ_JAQREZ010000106.1:0-3468 GCF_028598715.1 Pseudoalteromonas sp. GABNS16E | reverse complement strand
AAGAGCTAAAAAAAGCTGTAGTTATTAAAGGTAAGAAGAAATATTTATTTATCATAATTAGCACCGGTGGAGGGTAAAAGCGGGCAGTGATTGCCCGCAGATTAAATTGCTAATTAACCACCATTTGCGCCTTTAGAGATAAAGCGGCCAAGTAGAGAGAAACCGATAGATGACGCAAGTACAACGGCTAGTACTGCAAAACCAGCACTAACAGCGGTAGAAACATCAGCTAAAACTTCGGTTTGAATAGCGGTGACTTGTGCATCATCTAAAGCTGCACTAGCAGTACCGGAAAGGCCAGCACCAGTTGCAGCAATAGAGATTAGTAAAGCTTTCGGAGAAATTGAAAGTTTACGAGTTTTAGATTGAACCGGCGCAGTCACTGCGGTAGTTTGAGTTTTCATAGTGTATTTCCTTTTTCTAATGTGAACGTGACGCTTTTTTAAATATTTCCGCCACGAAATGATAAAGTTTGCCAGCACCATAACCAGTTAACCAACAAACAATTGCTGACCCAATAATTTTGGCAATCAAAGGGTCGATACTGCTAACGGTTTCCACAGAGGAACCCCGCGAAAACTGAGCCGAGCATTAAAGCGGCTACTAAAAATTGATGTAAATCCATAATGTAATCCTTAAATGAGCAGTCTTTAAGCTACGTTAGATAATTGCCTATACGTAAAATTTCAGTTGCAATATAAGTATTTAAATTTACTTTTTTTCCAAAGGTAAACTATGCAGACGGAAGCCTTTCCAATCCATTTGACGTGCTACGTTAGCACCTTCGTAATATTCAATATTGAGTAAAACAGGCTTTAAGCCCCAGCCGTTAGGGTCTGATTGCAGATTTTCCAATTGCTGATAAGTACCATCGTTAAATTGGTCAGCAGATACCTTTACAGATAAAATTTGAGCTGGGTTTTTTGTGTGAAGTTTAAACTCGCCAGTTGTAGGCAGGGGAGCGCCTTTGTCATCTGTGCGATTAACTTTTACTAGGTCTGTTATAGCGCCTTCAATATTCATAATTTCTCCAATAGGGTTTAGTTTTATTAATAGTTACAGTTAATGACACAAGTCCAAGCTCGCGACTTCGTCGCTCGAAATGTTGCCAGCCAGAGCTTCGTAATCCATGAATAAGCACATGTTTTGATAATCCTCAAGAACGCACGCTTCAAGGAACTGCATATCTTCATCACTAGGTGCGAATAAGCGGCCGTCATCGTGCCAACCTTGTATCTGTTCAGATACACCGCACATAATTTTACGTTGTGATTTAATATCTTTTTCAGTAAGTATCTGAGTAGTACCGCGTCGAGTAATTACTACAACAGCATCCCAAGCAACGCCTAAAATTCTATTAGCTGGTTGGTCGCCATATTTAGTGGCAAAGTAGGGTGATTTAGATTCACTGCGGCTAACCTCGCCAGTAATACGGTCAACAATATCGGGCAATTGGTAGTGAATTCGTAAGGTTTGGTCTTTGCGTTTAACTTGTACGCCACCCATTGCAAGGCAAAATGCTTTCCAATCTGATGAATCAGCAGCTTGGCGTACCTTCTCAAGTGCGTATTTTGAAACTGTGTCTAGTGTTGTATTCATTGCGTTTGCAACCTCACATTTGCCAGTATCACCTTGGCCTAATCGTCTAAGTTCACGCCAAAGGGTGACTGATGGACCACCAATTTGCTGAAAACGTCTAATATCAAAAGTACTTGCCCAAGTAGATGCACGTTCTGCGGCATCGGCTGGAAGTATTTTCATTTCACCCGCTTGAGAGCAAATAACTTTATCGATGCTGTCACCAGTAACGGCTTTAGTAATGTATTTAGCTATGTAACCAGAAGCAGAGCCTTTACTTTTATTAATAGTAATAGCCTTAAAGCGAGTGGCGCTTGTTCTAAATTCGGTTGGTGTATCTTCGGTACAAAGTTTTTTAAGGATTGCGCGAACTTGTATCGCATCGCCTTTTTCCATGAATAAAAGCATGTGCCAGTGTGGACAACCGTCATGATGTGGTTCAACAACGCGAAAACCATATGGGCGTAAATTTTGTTTTGAGAATAGGGCGCGGGCACGTTTCCAAATTCCGTTAAAATATTCCTGTGCATCTTGAGGGGTTGAACCATTATATTTATTATTTGGTCGGCCCGTATGGTGAACTGCATGAAAACGACTTGGTGCTGATAATGTATAGAACTCACCGCGATGGCCATGCATGTCAGCTAGTTCTTCAAAGCCACGAATTCTTACCATTAATTCAGCCGCTTGTTGTTTGCCTGATGTGTGTGAACGTTCAATGATTGATTGTAGTGTTTCAAATTCATAAAACGGGTTTGCATCGTTTGGAACAACAAATAAATCAGACATTATTTCAGCTGATTTGCGCTTACGTTCTCGGCGGTTCTGGATGGTTGGTTGTGATACATAAGCACTTGCTTTTTTATGTACGAGTCTTAAATCACGCGCTAGTTGTTCGATAGTAAATGCTTGGATTTTACGTAATTTACGACGCCAGAAAATTGGGTCAGCAAAGCGGTTTAAAATACCTGTTAAAGAGTCTGCTGAAAAGTGTGTGCAATAGGGTGCTACTAGTTCAGGCTCTTGAATATCAAAGGAATTTAAGTATTTAACCAGGATATTAAATACAGATAAAGTGTGGCCGTTTTTACTTATTTTCAGCTCACAATAACGGGCTTTTTGCTCTGCAATTTCGCATAATTCATCGTCTGAACATGATAAATTTATATGACCGTGTTTAAAATTCCCAAGTGTTAAAACGGTATCAGCAGATTTTAAACGCTTGTTTGCTTCAGCTAAATTGTTGAATTTTTCAGCCAAAAAGTAACCGGTGCTAAGCATATGAGCAAGGTTTGAATGACGTTCAAAAATACGATTCCGCCATGATTCAAAGTCAAAAAAACGCTCTTTCAATGGCTTAGATATGTTTGCAAAAACGTCTTTTGCAGTGCATGCAGGTCGCAAATTTGCCGTTAAATTCATTGCTGTATTTAGCGGGAAAACTTGAGCATATTGGGAGTTAGATAGTGAGTTCACGGTTTAGACACCAAATCAAACAGATAAATTAAGCAAAAAAGACACAATAAAAAACCTGACGCTAAAAATGAAGCAATTAGAAAATGGATAACAAAATAATTATTACTTTCAACAGGTAGGAGAACTGAGGCTAATGAAATTAAGAACCATAAAAGGCAAAAACCAATTAAATGTTTCATTACTTAGATACTCCATTATTCGAATATGTATCTTTGGTTATTATGTTTATAACCATCAAAGCCATTAGAACCATAAAAAGGTATGTGGCAGAAAAAATAACAGTAGTTACAGGATCAGCAATTGAGATAGAAAAATTATCTAAAAGGTATTTTGATAACGTTGAATCCAATTCTTGGATTATTTCTAAAGTCATATCCTTAATCCTATAAAGGTGACAAACTGTCATCCTTGAAT
>NZ_JAQREZ010000105.1:0-3872 GCF_028598715.1 Pseudoalteromonas sp. GABNS16E | reverse complement strand
GATCGGTAATTGAATTAAAGTGTTTCAGAAAAGTAGCGCTCATATTTTACGTGACCAAGGTGATTATTATGCCTTGATCTGATCACTACATATTCTATAAGTTCAATTTATAATGATCTTGCCGTGCAAGCTGTTTTGTAAAGTTTTTTATAATGCTAGCCGTTGCTCCCCACAGTAATCCGTGCGGTGTACTAAACCCTTGCAAGGTGATGGTTTTGCCAAAACGTTGAAAAGGAATAGGCTGCCAATTGGCCTCGTTTGAAAGCTGGGTAAGCGACAGTAAAAAGCTAGCTTGCACTTCATTATAATCGTTCTCCCATACTGTGTGTTCATCAAGTAAACCCACAAATGGGCTAATGCTAAAGCCTGTTAGGGTAGAGTATTGTGGCAGCTGCCCGAGCACTTTAACATTACTTGGCGCTATATTAAGCTCTTCGTGTAGTTCTCGAAGCGCTGTGGTGCGCAGGTGTTTATCGCTTTGCTCAAACTTACCGCCGGGTAAACAAATTTCCCCAGGGTGATGATGTAAATAAGTAGGGCGTTTGCACAATAAAATATGCGCGTGGTTATCAACATCAATAATAGGCAGCATAACCGCACTGGCACGCTTTTTACGGGTATCTTTTATTTGATTTGGCGCAGCAGTAGGGCTTAGCTGAAACCGCGCCATAATATGTTCACTATTCAAAGCGTTCTACTGTTTTAATAAAGGAAGTATTTTATTCACTTTATCGTATGTTTCTTGGTATTCCAATTCGACTTTAGAATCAGCGACAATACCACCGCCGGCCCAGCAATAAATGTGTTCTTTATGACAAACCAATGTACGGATTGTAATACTGGTGTCCATATTACCGCAGGCGCTTAAATACCCTATAGAGCCACAGTAAATACTACGCCTATGAGGCTCTAGCTCTTCAATTATCTCCATAGCTCTAATTTTAGGCGCGCCGGTGATTGACCCACCGGGAAATGCTGCTTCAAGCTGATCAACACACGTTTTACTTTCATCTAGCTCTGCCGTTACGGTACTCACTAAGTGATGCACTGCCGGAAAGCTCTCAATAGCAAAAAGTGAGGGCACCTTTACAGAGCCAGGTTTTGCAACTTTACCTAAATCGTTACGCAGTAAATCAACAATCATTACGTTTTCTGCGCGGTCTTTGGTTGAGTTTTCAAGGGCTCTGGCTTGCTGTTGGTCGGCGATTGCATCTGCCATGCGTGGCAAAGTGCCTTTGATAGGTTTTGTTTCAACTATATTGTCGTGAACTGCAATAAAGCGCTCTGGCGATATTGATAAAATGGCGCCACGTGGGTGATTAATAAAGCTAGAAAATGGCGCTTTATTAGCCTCACGCAATACTTTGTAGGCTTGGAAAGGGTCGCCTTTAAAACCGGCACTAAAGCGCTGGGCTAGGTTGATTTGATAGCAATCACCACTTTTTAAATAATCTTGTATTTGCGCAAATTTGTCAGCGTATTCATGTTCACTCATATTTGAGCGCCAATCGCTGGTTAGCGAAAACTGTGCTGGTACTATATCGTTTGCTAAATATTGCTGGTAAAGCGCTAAACGGTTCACCTCAGGTTGAGAAACATAAAACCAGCTTTGCTGGTGTTTATCAAATATAAGCGCATCTAAATAAAGGCCAATGGCCATTTGTGGCAACGTTATATCGTGTTTTGCCGTGCGTGGCATGTGCTCAATAATACGCCCTAAATCGTAACCAAAATAACCAAGCCAACCGCCGTTAAAAGGCAGGTTATTAGCGGCTTTTTGCGCACTAAGTTTACTTAGCTCATCGTTCATTATTGTAAAGGGGCTACGCGAGTCAAGCTGCTGATTAAATACGCTTTGATTGTTGTTTACTTCTAAAATAGCATGAGGCTCTATCGCAATAATATCAAAGCGACTATTTATGTGCTCGCTATTGGCTGAGTCTAGTAATACGGCATAGGGTAAATGCGCAAAATGCGCGAAAACATCAATGCAGTTTTGTGTTATGGCTAATTTTACACAATTTTTTTTATTGTTTAGCATTTACTGCCCCTTTAAGAACTGGCTCGAAACGGGCTGGGAGGGTATCATAAGTCAAATTTTTTTGGCAGCGTTTAGTATCAAATCTACGTTGTAATTAAAACAGTGCAAACCACCGTCACCGGTTTGGTATAGATTACGCTTAAGCGTAACGCTAACTTAAGGAACCACTATGAGTACAATCCGTCAGCAAGACTTTATTGATAGCATTGAAGATGCGTTGCAATATATCTCTTTTTATCACCCCCTTGATTTTGTTCAAGCGCTAGAAAAAGCCTACAACAAAGAACAAAGCAAGGCTGCAAAAGATGCAATCGCGCAAATTTTAATTAACTCGCGTATGTCGGCTGAAGGCAAGCGTCCATTGTGTCAAGACACGGGTATTATTACCTGTTTTGTAAAAGTAGGGATGGATGTTAAGTGGGATAAAACAGATTTAACCGTACAACAAATGGTTGATGAAGGCACACGTCGCGCATATTTAAATCCAGATAACCCACTACGAGCGTCTATTGTAGCTGACCCTGCTGGCACACGTAAAAACACTAAAGATAATACCCCTTCAGTTGTACACATTGATTTAGTGGCGGGCGGCGAAGTAGAAGTAATGGTTGCAGCGAAAGGCGGCGGCTCAGAGAACAAAAGTAAAATGGTTATGCTAAACCCATCTGACGATGTAGCTGCATGGGTAGAAAAAACGCTACCGACAATGGGCGCTGGTTGGTGCCCGCCAGGCATGCTAGGTATAGGCATTGGTGGAACCGCCGAAAAAGCAGCGGTAATGGCAAAAGAGTCGTTAATGGACCCGGTTGATATTCATGAGCTTATGGAGCGCGGGGCAGAAACAACGGAAGAAAAACTGCGTTTAGAAATTTTTGAACGTGCTAACAAACTAGGTATTGGCGCACAAGGTTTAGGTGGTTTAACCACGGTTGTTGATATTAAAGTAAAAACAGCGCCTACGCATGCGGCATCAAAACCTGTTGTGATGATCCCTAACTGTGCAGCTACGCGCCACGTACACTTTACACTAGACGGCTCAGGCCCTGCAGATTTAAAAGCGCCTAAGCTAGAAGACTGGCCAGAAGTGACATTTGAAGTAGGTGAAGGAACTCGCCGTGTTAATTTAGATACGTTAACTAAAGAAGACACCCGCGAGTGGAAAATGGGAGAAACTGTTTTACTCTCAGGCACTATTTTAACAGGCCGTGATGCTGCTCATAAACGCTTACAAGATATGATCAATTCAGGTGAAGGTTTACCTGAGGGCGTTGATTTTGATAATAAGTTTATTTATTACGTTGGTCCAGTTGATGCTGTAGGTGATGAAGCTGTAGGCCCTGCAGGCCCTACAACCGCAACACGTATGGATAAATTTACCGATATGATGCTAGAAAAAACCGGCATTGTAGGCATGATAGGCAAAGCTGAGCGTGGTCCTGCTACAGTTGAGTCGATTAAAGAGCATAAATCGGTTTATTTAATGGCTGTAGGTGGTGCGGCATACTTAGTATCTAAAGCAATTAAAAAAGCACGCGTGGTTGCCTTTGAAGATTTAGGTATGGAAGCAATCTACGAATTTGAAGTAGAAGATATGCCAGTTACGGTTGCTGTAGACAGCGAAGGTGCTAACGCACACACGCAAGGCCCTGCAATTTGGAAAGCTAAAATTGAAGAGCTAGACGGTAAGCTTAAATAAAGGTTTACGTGTCCCGTCCTGAAATAGGTTGACGGTTTTAATGAAAGACTTGGTGCGAAAGCGCCAGGTCTTTTTTATGCACTTGATTTGGTGTTTTCATATCCAAACTTAAGTGCGGTCGCATTTCATTGTATA
>NZ_JAQREZ010000104.1:0-4183 GCF_028598715.1 Pseudoalteromonas sp. GABNS16E | reverse complement strand
CCATGTCCCGTCTGTTAACATTAATCTTGGCATGTAGGTTCGGTGTAAAGTTTTCTGGCGAATTCAATTATACCTTATCTTCATGCTGTTTGTTTTTCATACCACAAAGATCAACACGCCCTAGTATATCAATACGAAGTAAAATTGCTCGAACTACAATGACTGGTTTTCGCTCTGAGCCGTCTCTCAGGTGATAGTCTAAGCATAATAATAAAACTACTATAATCGGTAGGGTTGATAAGACTTTGACTTGCTAGCACCAAGCGACCTGAACCGTGTGCGCTTATCTGTTTGATTTATTCAACTAATACAGAAACTAGCATGCAACTTAACCACAGCATTTCTTAAACTTTAATCCCGAGCCGCACGAACACCCAGAGTTTCTACCTTGTTTCACAGCTACACTCGATACCGCACTTTTATTTATACAGCCTGTATAGAACAATTTAGCAACAAGTTTTGGGTCGGTATGAATCTTCTTCAGCATCTCGCCTATTGTTGAAAAATCATCATACGGAGTGCCGTCTGGTTTAAATTGCATCAATAATTCAGCATGCGCTTTATCTAAAACTCCTAATCGCCTTATTACTTGGTCATATTTAGCTAACCACTTCGGTGATAGTAGATTTAATCGTCTTTTTAACTTTGTTGGGGTCTCTTGAAACCTTGCAAGCTGTATTAGTTTTTCAATGGCTTCCCTCATAAGATTTATATCATTCCCATCGCTACCTTTTCGGAATAAATACTCTGTCAAATCTAGGTGTCGTTGATAATCGTCAGGGTATCTCTCTAAATAATCATCATAAAGAGGCCTAACTGTGGCCACTGAGTGAGCTGACTCGTTAAATATTTTGAGGTATAGCTTGTGTGCATCCCGACTCCCTCCCTCAATAGCGAGCTCTAACCCTTTCAACGATTGTCTTACATCCTTAGGTGTAGGTTGTGAACTGTTTAGAGTCGCACTTGCTTGCATAAAAATTGCATTTGCATTTCCAGACTTTATTGACTTTTCAAACCATTGTGAGGATTGTGCGTCATTCTTTAGACCGAATTTTGATGTAGCATATATTTGACTAAGCAAAAACTGTGCTTGGTCTTCTCCATCAGTTGCAGCCTCTTCAAGGAAGCGTATTACCTCTTCAATGTCCTCAACATGTGGCTCATTACACTCATATATTAACTGACCAAATGCAATTTTTGACTTTGTGAAACCTCTATTCGCTGAGTTATAAAGATAACCCTTTGCCTTTTCAATATCCTTGTCTCGATGTATGCCGTTCAATAAAATGTGGCTGTACTCAAATAAAGCCTCAGGGTGGAATTCTGATGCAGCTTCTTCAATGAAATCTATTGACTTCATAAGTGGTGATTGGTCGATATAGAATTTATCATCACCCTCAAATTGCTCTTGGTACTTATAAAATAGAGCCATTCCAAGTTCAAACTTCGCATTTTTATCACTGTTAAACAGTGCTTGATAACACCACTCTTTTACCGGTGAGTTTATATCAAAGGTAAACTCATATGCTGGGACTTTTGATGTTCTTCCTACCCAATAATCTTCGATTAAAGTGCAGAAAGTCTGAAGAGTCTCTAGTGCAAGCTTTTGATATTCCGGATAAGATATCTGGTACTTTTCTGGATGAGCTCCTTTATTGCCTGCCTCTCTAACTTTATGCATATAATCTATTATAGACAGCCTAAATTGATTAGAAGCCTTTATACCATTTACTTTATCATTTAGGTTATTTCCAGCAGTTTCGACTAAATATTCAGCAATGATTTCATCACATAACAGCGCTAATAACCCCCTTAATTCAACTAAAGTTTGAATTGGGGCATCAAAATATAAATTTTTGGCTTTTTCGTATCGCTCAGCAAAACTGGTATTAAACTTTGAAACAAACTGTATGTCTGTCAGTGGGGTACTCATGCGTAATTTCCGTATTGTGGTGTGTTTTTAGCGGTACTTTAAATTAATCTCATAGTGAATCTCCGCTTCCTTGTGTCATAACTCTAACAAAAAAACATTTTTACTACCTGTAATTTATGATGTTTTTTTAAAGTATAGAGAAATTTTTTAAGTTATGAATTGCAATAAAACTAAAAAAATAAAAAGTAACATGGCATAACTTAACCCGCTCAATTATACTGTATAAACAAACAGTATTGAGGCGTGTATGTTTGTTATCCCCATTTTTATTGAAGCTGGTATTACTGGTTTTGAATCTCCCGCTGCGGAATACACAGAGCTAGGTATTTCGTTGGATGAATTAATCATTAAGCACCCAAATGCAACCTTTATTGGGTTAGCATCAGGTCAATCAATGCAAGATGTGGGGATATTTGACGGTGATTTATTAGTTGTTGATAGAGCTGAAAATGTCAATACAGGTGATGTCATCGTTGCCAGCTACAATGGTACATTCGTGTGTAAAATCATTGATAAGTCCAATCGTTTACTTATCTCTGCATCCAAAAGTTATTCGTCGGTTTATATTTCTCCCGAAGATGACTTCAAACTTGAAGGTGTGGTAACAACCAGCATTCGTCTTCATAAGAATAAAGTTGAGTTAAGCCGATGTATGCCTTAGTCGATGCTGTCGCTTTTTATGCCAGTGCAGAAAAGGTTTTTGACCCCTCTATACGCTTTAAGCCGGTAGTGGTCCTGACAAATAATGATGGCTGCATCTGTGCTGTATGCCCAATAGGACGCAGGCTTAATATACCTAAGTTCCAACCTTATTTTAAAATTAAGCATTATTTAACGCAGCATAATGTGGTTGTACGCTCATCAAATTACGAACTTTATGCTGACTTAAGTGAGCGAATGATGACTGTGATAAATCGCTTTTGTGATGACCACTATGTTTATAGTATTGATGAGTCATTTTTACGGTTCACTGGCTTTTCAAATATAATCGACGACTGGTCGGCATATGGTCATACTATTAGGCAGGCTGTATGGCGTGAAACTGGTTTACCTGTAGGAGTCGGGTTTGGCCCGACTCCTACGCTCGCAAAAGCTGCAAATCACGCGGCAAAAAAGCTGTCTGGTTTTAATGGTATAGCCGTCATTAATGACGAATCATCTCGTAAAAACATTCTCGCAAGAATGGATGTTACTGATGTATGGGGGATTGGCTCTCGGCTAGGAAAGCAGCTTAAGTTTATGGGTATAAAAAGCGCGCTGGACTTGGCACAACAAAATCCAAAGAAGATGAGAAGGATGTTCAGTGTTGTGGTTGAACGAACTGTCAGCGAATTAAACGGTGTTGCTTGTTTAAATTGGGATGAAGTAAAACAAAATAAAAAAGAGATATTTTCGACTCGCAGTTTTGGTGAACGAATTAGTGATGTAACAACCTTAAAATCAGCACTGACCACACATGCTGCAATCGTTGGACGTAAGCTTAGAAAGCAACGTTCATTAACAAAGCGCATCGTTATCTTTGCAGCCAGCTCTCCACATGAAGAGTCATATTATAAAAAATCTCTGCTCTATGACTTTCCCATACCCACAGCAGATACCAGCGTTATCGCCAAGGCTGTTTCACGAGTTATTGATGACATATTCAAACCCAATGTTCGTTTTTATCGATGTGGTATAGGTGCAATGGAGCTTGAAAGTGAGCTATACCAGCAGGCCGATATGTTTTCAGTCAGTGAAGACAAACCAAAGATTATGCAATGCTTAGATGAAGTCAACAAACGCTATGGTGTGGGAGCTTTATCACTCGGGGGTGAAAGGCTCTCCCAAAACTGGAATATGAAGCGAGCCTTCTTATCACCCCATTACACAACACGCTGGTCAGATATACCTATAATTAAATGTGACTGAGAAATGTATTAATTCACTATTACTATCACCCAAAAACAAATAATATCTATACAAATTGTAATAACTAAGGATTAAAATGAAGGCACTCGTATTACTATTGATACTTATTTACTCATCTTTAATATCAGCTCACAGCGGTCGAACTAATTCAGAAGGTTGTCACAACGATAAGAAAAATAATCACTACCACTGCCATAATAAGGCTAGAAAAGCACACTAGTCGCGCAGCCGCCTGCGTGATGGATTATCTTGATGGCTATCAAGGGTACTTACATGTTGATGGTTATCAAGCTTATGAAAAGACACAGGCCAGTCTTGTGGGGTGCTGGGCGCACGCACGTC
>NZ_JAQREZ010000103.1:0-4253 GCF_028598715.1 Pseudoalteromonas sp. GABNS16E | reverse complement strand
GGCACCGCAGCTGCATCTCATTTATGGTTAATTTAATGGCTGGATTAATTGCCTACACTTTTCAGACTAAAAAGCCGAGTATAAAAGTGACTCGACTTTAATTCTTATGCAGATCTGAGGTTAATTAAGTTTTAGATGGGTGTCATCATTATTTTAATAATTCTTTTCATACTTATTTACTAGAAAGTGGAGTTTTCAAAGGAATGTGGTGGTTTATTCCCAATAAAGCATTAACTTGTTATTTACAAGCAATGCTATAGTTAGTTATATCGTTTTAGGTGTTGATTCAGTAAAAAATAAATGACGAACAATATAATAATAAAAATCAATATGGTGTGGTTTCGCTTTTTTGTGCTCCTGTTATTTTTACTACCAAGTAGTGCTACATTTGCCAATAGCTCTTCACTAACTTCATCTGATATAAAATCAATCCAAAGCCTGCTTAGTGATATTAAAGCCAACAAGCTAGATTACCTTTTACACCAAAAACAACTAACCCGCGCTTATAACGTCACTAAACATATAAAGCATAAACAGTTGCACTTTGAAGCGGCTGCCTTATATTCAGAGCTACTTTTTCGACAAGAACAATACACCGCGCTAAGTACCCATTTGCTAATGTATTTAAAGAGTACTGAGCTTGTAACATATAAAAACAGCCACCTACTATTTTTAGAGGCTCAGCTTAAGCTTTTCGCAATTAACAAAGAGTTAAGTAATGCGCAATCGCTTGCTAATCAACTGCAAACGCAGGTAAAACAGCTTTCTCCTAACGAAAAAATCATTGTTTTTCGGGCTATAGCCTATTACTACACCGAAACCGACGAACTTAAAAAAACGCTAAGTGCGGCGTTAACAGGTTTAGAGCTTGCTATAAAAGAAGAAGACATAGCCTCGCAGGGCTACTTTTTTAGAAAAATTGCCGACGCTTACAACTACCTCTACAAAGATGATAAAGAAAAAGCCATTTATTATGCTCAAAAAGCGGTAGATGCTTACGAGCAAACAAGCGACGGCCTATTTACTGCTAAAGCTTATTGGAGTTTAGGGAACGTATTACTTGAGGTCGGTCAGCCTAAAAACGCGCTTGTATACTTAAATAAAGCGCTGGCTTATTTTAGCAAAGTTAATATGAAAAAAGGTTTAGCCTTCGCTCAATATTCTATTGCAAATATTCAATACCTGCAGGGTAATTACGATACAGCTTTAATGCTTGCAAACAAAAATATTGCACTTGCAAGCTCTGCCGGTATTAACGACATGCATTTAGCATCAATGATTTTATTATCAGACATCTACACAAAACAAAATTTATTAAATAAAGCCAACCAAGTAAACGACGAAGTATTTTTAAACCTAGATAAATTTAGCCGCAGCATTTATAAGGCTGATTTTTTAAGCAAACGCTATAAATTAAAGCGCCAGCTTAACTTCACCGAAGATGCATTTAAAGCAATCGAAGATGAGCTTGCTTATACAATAAAACACTACGAAGCCACCAGCGAAACCAATATAAAAACCTTGCAGGTTAAATTTGAAGTAAAAGAAAAAGAAGACAAAATTTTACAGCTAGAATACGAAAAAGACATAAACAAACTGCAGGCAACAGAAGAACACCAGCAAAAAATAATTTGGCGCTTAAGTGCCTCAATTGCCTTTATTTTGGTCATCGTGTCGCTATTTTTATTTTACCGCCAAATGCGCCAACGTAAAAAATACCATGCTATAGCATTAACCGACTACCTAACTAACAGCTTAAATCGGCGTGGCATTTTGCAAAAAGCAAATGAGTGTTTATCCCAGCAGAGCCTAGCAATAGCTATTGTCGATTTAGATTACTTTAAAGCTATTAACGACAAATTTGGCCACGATATAGGAGATTTAGTACTTATAAAATTTGCTCAAGCAGCAAAAGACACACTAAGTACTAACGATAAGTTTGGGCGCTATGGCGGCGAAGAGTGGCTATTTGTTTTAAAAACACAAAACCGGGATAAAATAAGCAGCTTTTTTGAAAATCTTGAAAATAAGTTAGCGCAGTACTGTAGTCATATTGAGGCATTGCCAAGTAAAACACACGTTACCTTTAGTGCTGGCGTGGCAATAAGTCATGCTAAAAGCGACTCACTCAGCGAGCTAATTAAACGTGCAGACCAACAACTCTATAAAGCAAAAGAAAATGGCAGAAACCAAATAGCAATCGCGTAAATATACGTTATTAGTCACCTTCAATAATCATTTTTTTTATTTTTATCGCTTTTTCAAAGTGATCTAACTTATGGATGTGTATCCACCACGTAGCGGCTTGCATCAGCAGCTCTGGATTGTCGTTTTTATTTGCAAAAAAAGCGTAAAAAGAAAGGCCTACGTTTTCGCCTTTGGCTGCTATTTTTTTATCGCACACAGCTATAATTTTTGCTTTTAGTTCTTCCTGCATACATACCCAGGGCAAGAGCATGAAAAATTACTTGCTATTCAATACCTTTCCTAGATAGCTCTCGTTTCTAGCTGCTTTTAGCTGTTTAGCGCGCACACCTTTGTTAAAGGATGTCTCTTTCTTTAATAAATTCAATGCAATATGCCTTACACCAGCAAACACTTCTGCTGCGCCGTCACGGCGTATACGGCAACCATCTTCATTCATTGCCACATCTAAACACCAATGAAGACTGTTTTCAATATGCCAATGCGCTCGCGTAGCTTCAGCTAGTCTTTGCGCACTCATTTTTGCAGAGCTGATGTAATATCGATATGTTAATTCTCCTTGCTGTTGGTTATCCGCTTTACGGTAAGACACTATCACGCCTACACTTTGTAAATTGGGCCAACTGGCACTTGCAGGAATTTGAGCCATATCATGGCAGACAACAGCTGCCCTGAATTCTTCTCGGCCTCGTTGATAATCTACTTCACTTATTAAGCTATCAGTCCCTATCTGGCGTGATATTTCTGGTTGTAAGAGCTGTTTTACTTGTTCAAATAAGTTGCCTTGGTTGGCTTTGAGGGCCAGCAAATAATCCGCTTCCTTTTCTATAATTTGCTTCGCAATCTCCTTTTGACAACCCATCGCATCAATTGTCACTAAGCAACCTTTTAGCTCTAGTAACTGAAGCAACTCTGGGATTGCGGTGATTTCATTGGACTTCGAATCAGTCTTACATTGACCTAACGTCACACCATTTTCACAGGCAAACGCACTGACAATGTGGATAGCATCTTTTCTATCTGGCTGTTTAAATGAACCTTTTAGCCTTTTTCCATCAATGGCAACCACACTGCCGTCTGTGAGCTCACTACAGCTTTGCATCCATTGAGAGAAACAGGCTTGAAACTGGGTCATATCGATGCGGCTTATGACCCGTGCAATAGTGTCGTGACGAGGCACACCGTTCGATAGTGCGATAAATTTCCGTAACCAAGATAGTTTGTCATGGGCAAAATCTTCTATTTCTTCCCAGCCTTGGCAACCTGCGATTACGGCACTGATAGTTAGAAACAGAATATCGAATAATGGATGTTGCACTTTGCCTTGCTGGCGTGGGTCATCAATGGAAGAAAAATGTTCAAATAACGTATTTGCTGACATAATTGGGCTGCTCAATATGAAAAGCAGTATAAGATCATAAATTTATGTCAAGGTAAAGTTCATGATCTTGCCCTGCATACATACCTTATTTAATTGTATTTTAATTATCTAAATATACCGTTTAAAAAACTAACAATTAGCTGTAAAAGACTTCTATCAATAATACTATGATTCTCAAACTCTTTATTAGGCGTATTTACTTTTGTAGCTTTGCATTCATTATTTAGCGGCTCATTTTTATGTATATTGGTTTCATAAGCTATATCAGCTTGCTCCATACATTGTGCAGAGCCCGCATAAGGCTTTGCCGCACAGCCAGTTAAAAATATACACAATGAAAATACAATTAAAAACGCTTTCATATTCAATCCTATTTTACGCACCCTTGTGCTTTAAATTATAGCTGTAAGTTTGCTTACTTAGTCGGCTATTAAAACAAGTAGATCAATAAAAAACACACCAACTTCATCAAAAAAAGTGTCGCCTTTAGCACTAATGCCGATCAGTTAAGAAATATTTTAATGATCAGTTGACCGATCCTCTATAGATGTAAGAATCCGATGAGCATTTGCCATCGGATTTTTTTATGAATATTAAAACAGCTTTAGACACCGCATTTAATGCCAGTACCCAATTTCATTCGTTTGAAAAACTCTCATCACTTCTA
>NZ_JAQREZ010000102.1:0-4423 GCF_028598715.1 Pseudoalteromonas sp. GABNS16E | reverse complement strand
TACCAACCTTCGTTACATTGTCAGAGCCGCTACTTTATTCAGGCTCCTAGGATCATCTGGTGATACAGATGGTTCACTCATTAAGCGGTGAACAGCGCTTCATACGACTTCACGTCGCACGCCCCAAGACGAGTTAACGTAAATACTCTATAGGTCGACTTTGAGCAAAGCAGTCAATCAAAAGTTTTGATGTCTGAAGTAAAGATTTGATCCTCGTTGGCTTTTTCAAAACGAATGGGCACGAGCTTTTTGTAATAGTGGCAACACAAGTAAAGGCTCAGAGCGATTATCAACACAAACAACGGCATTTGCACTACTCAGTGCTCTCACCAATGCGTTAACAGGGGTTATATTGTCCAAAGACTCAATAAAACAATTGTCTTTCTCAAACTCACTTATATCGTCGAAATACTCATCAGGCGAAAAACAATATAACTCAAGCGGCTTAACTACCGCGTTATTGTTGTTTGGTAGTTTTTTCCCTAACACGATGAGTAGATGAGCTTTTTTATCCAATCCGAGCTTAAGCAAAAGCGTATTTATTAAATCCATGTACTTCACTGAATACCAAATTAAAATAGCGTCATATTTTTATCGTGCATTATTAGGTACATTAAAACAATATCTATTTTGATGAATTACCAGCGATTGCGCTATGCACTATGAGTAAGTAATTTAATCCATTCATCTGCGTTTGACACAATGAATTGATAATTATTGCCATCTTTTAATACGACTTCAATTGCATCATGTGTATAAGGCAAAATACCTGCAACTTTACCAGTGCACTTACTCACCTTTACAATTTCACGCCGTGAAAACGTATAAGGCCCTAACCCAAATTGTGCATTAAACGGTGCAAAATGAATATCAGTGTTGGTTAGCCAAAATTTACCGTCGGCTTTAATCGTCCCTTTTTGAATTGTGGCGGTTGTCGATTTGATTGTTATTGCTTGCATAATAATATTCCTTTATGTGGCTATTAATGTGTCAGTTTTGTCGCTTTTAAGTCATTACCAAGTGACGACATTTAAGCTGACTGTATTACCTTTTCTTGGTTCGCCTACCGTTAAGTAATGCACCCAACCACGTATTTTTAACTAATAATAAATAACTTATTTGACCAATAAGTAATGTAACAACCACGCTAACTATAAACTTTACTAAAACTGGCCAACCAGTATTAATCAATGGCATCTGAATATAAATCAGCACTGGCACATGTATTAAATAAATCCAATATGATGTATTTGAGATGCTGCGACTGAGCTTACTTTGGTGATTTAAAAAACGATGCCCAAGTAAAAACGTTATGGCGGTTAACAAAATAACACTCAGTCCTTGTGATAAAACATGCAATACATGCAGCTCTCCCGCTGCTGCAAAATACCCCGAAGTTGCGGCGGCAATCACTTCATCTAAGCTTGGCGCGGCTGGTAATAAAGAAAAATAACCAGTCAGTGATAGTGCAACACCCAAAATAAGAGGCCATAAGTACTTATGATATGAGCAAATGAGCTGCTGTTTTTTATTAAGCCCCACTCCCAACCAATAAAAACTGCCGTAAAAACCATACGACCATAACTGTGGCGTGAGTTTATCAGGAGCAGCAAATGGAATAGATTGCCCCATTAATGAAAACGTTAACACGATGGGAAGTACAACCCACATAAATAAAGGGTGAGCGCTAAGCGCATCAAATTTATTGCCTAATAAGTTAGTTGTTTTCAACAACCAGTGAATTAAGCAAAACTGGAATAAGTTCCACAAAAACCATAAGTGCATAGTGCTAACAACAGGCTCTTTAATAACTTTAAACACAGCAAAAATCGGCGGTATTGGATTAGCTATACCGGCTCCAAAACTCAAGGCATGGTAGTAAACGGCAAAGCTGAACGGTAAAAATACAATAAAAGGCAGTAGAATATGTTTACTGCGATGATGTAAAAAGCGCGCGTTGCTCGATTTATCTATTAAAAGTGCACTGCAAAACCCTGCAATAATAAAAAATAATGGCATCCGAAATAAGTGCAGCGTATGCGTAATATAATCAAATAGACCATGTGTGCTTGGGTCTGCCGTAAACCAAATATTGCGAAAGAACGGACTGTAGGCTAAAGCGGCATGAAATACGATGCCGAGCAATAGCGCGAGGCTGCGTAAATTATCAATGTAGTGTAATCGACTGTCTTTATTCATTAATGTGCCCAACTAACTTTTATTAATAAAGCATAAATGAATGAGGTTTCATGGCACTAGTCACAAAGCTCATAGCCCGAGCTATGACAGATGTCACTGTTTTTACAACGCGAGTTCTGCAATAATTGCTAAAAAAATATGGCCGCAGTAATGGAATCAACTATACGACATACAACCGATTGGCATTTCTCAACATTGGCATCGTGGCTTGGGGTGACATTGGCGTGTGCCTATTATGCCAACTCAGAATTAGCGCTATATTTGCAAATCATAGTAAGTGGTTCCATTTTAGCTATTTTGCTGTATGTGTTAAAACAGCCTAACAAATTTGTTCACGGCGTAGCACTTGGCTATTTCCTGCTTATTTTGGCAATGATACAACTGAGTTCAACATCCTTAGTTTTTACCCACCTAGTGATGTTTACCGCGGTTTTTAGTCCTCATTTTTCGCTTCCTAAGATACTGGCTTGTGTTGTGGCCGCCATGCTGGTGTATGGTTTAACGCATTATGCGCGCTGGGAAAATGGCATTCCTTGGATCACGTTTACAATTTGGTTTTTCTTTTGCTTGATGAATTGGTTTGTTAGCCGGCGTATTGTCGAAAGTTTAAATACACATTACCAATCCCGCCAAAACTACAAAGAGTTAAAAGCCACCCAACACATGATGGGGGCGATGCATGCAGCGCAAGAGCGACAAAACATATCACGCGAGCTCCATGATTCGCTCGGCCATAAGCTTACCGCGCTCAGCATTAATTTAGATTTTGCTAAAAGAGCTGCAAATGAAGCCACCGTTGAAACCCTCTCTCTTTGCCACCAACTTAGCCAAGAAGTATTGACTGAAGTGCGCGAAATCGTTTCCACTCAGCGCAATGACAAAACGATACTTAAGCAAGCTCTTGAGGCCATTTGCGAACTGACACCTAATTTACACTGTGATCTCCAACTAAGTAAAGAGACAGAGCAGCTCCCTCAAGACTACGCCCTGTGTGTATTGCGGTTTACCCAAGAGATGATCAGCAATACCCTTAAACATACCCAAGCAAACCATTTTACTTTGCATGTAAATGTCACCCTCGTTGGCGAACAGCCGCTGTTAGTTGCAAAAGCGTATCACAATCAAGCAGAGACCCATTTACCAAAACAAGGGAACGGATTAGCAGGACTAAATGAGCGAATGGCACAATTTGGCGGTGAATTTTCACAACACCTTGAGCAAGAAACATTGATCAATACCATGACACTACCACTAAATTTAGAAGAAAAAAGCCATGATAAAGTGCCTACTAGTTGAAGATCAGACATTAGTTCGTTTAGGCCTCGCTAATTTACTTAACCTCGATAGCGCCATTAATATCGAAGCCCAAGCTGAAGATGGCTTGCAAGCGCTTACACTATTAGCTGAGCATAGTTTTCACATTGCTTTACTCGATATGAGAATGCCGAATTTAGATGGGCTCGGCGTGCTGCAAAAAATGCGTGATAAGGGTGATAAAACCCCTGTGCTGATCATCACCACATTTGAAGATTGTGATGTATTAGTCAAAGCCCTTAATCTAGGTGCTCGTGGGTATGTGCTTAAAAACATTGAACTTGAAGAGCTCATTAGCGCTATCAAGCAGGTCGTTGCAGGTGAGCGAGTATTGCAAAGTGCGGTGACTGATTTTTTACTCAAAAAGCAACTAAGCCCTCAGCTCTGCTTAACGGACAAAGAACAAACCGTATTGCAGTGTTTGTCTTTAGGTATGCCAAACAAAGTGATTGCCAAAAAATTAGATAACTCTGAGGGGACTATTCGTAATCATGTGTCACAAATTCTTGCCAAATTAGACGTAAAAGACCGCACTCAGGCCGTTATAAAAGCCATTAATCAAAACCTAATTTAACACGCGAACAATACCAAATTACTATTTTTGATTAGGCTTAAGTGGTGCAATCAACATAAATAAGAGTAAACAAAACCAACTAATAAACAAACAGGCGACTATCCATGCGAGCTTTTCTTGGCGTTCCACTTTTTGTGACCTAGCAATGAGTATGATTGGCATCACCCAAATCTTGATTCCAGACATTAAAGATCTTCAGTCTGCTCATGGCACAGACTGTGTGAAAACTCTGATCACCTTTTGGTCTAAGTATGTTCTGCTTATGATCTATTAATCTATACATTTAGTTCACTTAATATACTGATATTTATATAATTAGACTATTGATTCAGTTGA
>NZ_JAQREZ010000101.1:0-5264 GCF_028598715.1 Pseudoalteromonas sp. GABNS16E | reverse complement strand
TCAAGCAGCGCGATTGGCTTTAGGGTTCGTTATGAATTTACACGCCAGTTTGCGCCCTATATTGGCGTTGAATGGAGCAATAAATTTGGCAATACCGCCGACTATGCCACATCAAGTGGACAAAGTAGCAACAACACCGCATTTGTTGCGGGTATTAAATTTTGGTTTTAATCATTTTAAATAAGAGGTAATTATGAAGTTTTTTAACTCTGCAGTAGCCATTTTAGGTTTAGTGCTTACATTTTCCGCATCAGCGCATATATCACTCAAGCAATCAATACCTGCACAAGAAGCCATGTTAATGCAAGGACCAGAGGAACTTTCGTTAATTTTTAGTGGTGAAGTAAGGCTAGCAAAAGTCATCATCAAAGATGAAAAAAATAAAACAATAAACTTTGATTTCAAACCCAGCGCCACCCCAAGCACAGACTTTAATTGGTCATTACCGAGCCTAGCCCAAGGCACTTACACGGTTAAATGGACAGCACTGGGTGGTGATGGACATAAAATGACTGGCACGTTTAGATTTATGGTACATAAAAATGAATCGCATAAGATGATGCAAGAACAATCTAATACCCACAGCAAACATAATCATTAAGTAGCAACATCATGCAATTAAGTGAATGGTCAGTGCTCTTACTATTATTAAAACTAGCAAGCTATATAGCAATTGTAGGGCTTGCGGGCACTTTATTAATGCGCTTTATGTGTGGCAACAGCAATGTTGCAGGGCATCTCTTAATTAGCTTTCATCAGTTCTTAAAACGTTGGCAAATTACGTGTGTAGTTACAGGTAGTATTGCTGCACTTTTACAAGTACCTATAGAAGCTGGAGCAATGGCTGAATCAGGCTTTATGGGAATGTTTGACCCCTTTATGCTTGAAATTGTTTGGCAATCAGTCATAGGTGACCAAGCAAGGTTTAGAATACCAGCGCTTATTATTGCTCTAATTAGCGCATGTATGTGGAATGTGGAATCAGATGATAACGTAGCAGGTTATAAAAACGGTGCCGTTATACTAATCATGCTTGGGTTTATCGCTTATAGCTTCACTTTTACTGGGCACAGCGCAAACGAAAATGGGTTAGTGAAAAGTATTTTAACCTTTCACCTTATTGCCATTGCGAGCTGGTTAGGGTCATTGTGGCCGCTTTACAAAAGCTGCACTTTACTACCTACCAGTGAAGTAAAGCGGTTAATGCATTACTTTGGTCAACTCGCTATTGTTATTGTATTTGTACTACTTATTTCGGGCTTAACTCTGCTCCTGCAGTACCTAGAGTCATTTTCTGCATTGTTTACATCAGATTATGGGCAACTAATTTTATTAAAGCTGTTACTCGTCAGCGCGATGCTGCTCCTAGGTGCATGGCATAAGCTTTTTTTAGTCCCGCAAATCACTCAACAACACCATATAAGTATATTAAAACGCTCGATTACTGTTGAAATAGTAATTGCCCTGTTTGTACTTATTACAACAAGTGTATTTACCACACTTGTTGGTCCGCCTATTTAACGATTAATAAAAAGGGAAACGTATGTTAATTAAATCCTTTAATTTAAAAATTTTATTGCTACTAATTTTTAGCACTGTTAGTTCTTTTACTGTTAGTGCACATGACGATGAAAAATATTCAAAAAAAGGCAAGGCCTTTGTCAATGTTGATAGCGAGGCTGCAAAAACAGTCAGCCTATTTCATGCATCTCTAAAACAAGGTAATCGCGAAGCTGCACGTAAATTACTGGCCGACGATGTCATCATTTTTGAAGGCGGAAGTGTTGAGCGTTCTGCAGATGAATACGCGAAACATCATATGATAGCGGATATGAAATTCTTAAGTGCTGTTAATAGTGAACTACTAGAGCATCAAGTTTACACAAATGGAGACATAGCTTACTCAATTTCAAGAAGTAAAACTCAAGGAAAGTACAAAGGAAAAGATATTAAGTCTATGGGAATGGAATCAATCACATTAAAAAACACCGATACAGGTTGGAAAATCACTCATATTCATTGGTCAAATTAAGGAGTTAACAATGCGAGTAATCTACATTACCTCAGCGTTATTTTTATCATTAACTATGTCATTTTCAGCGATAAGTATCGAAAAACAACATAAAGCATTAATAACTTATGAGAATTCAGAAAAACCTAAAATTGAGCTTACCGTTTATAAAAGTAAAAATTGTGGATGTTGTAATAAGTGGATTGCTCATTTGAGCGAAAACAATATTCAAACAAAAGCAATTAACGTCAATGACATGGGGACGATTAAATCTCAGTATCAAATAAAACCAAATATGCGGTCATGCCATACAGCCGTTTCAGCCGATGGATTTGTATTTGAAGGTCATGTTCCCGCCAAACATATAAAACAGTTTTTAGCTGAACAACATCCTGAAAAGACGATAGGGCTCTCTGTTCCCTCTATGCCTGCTGGTACGCCAGGTATGGAAATGGGCGATCGCTTTTATAAATATAATATTGAAATGCTTACGCACGATTTACAGCAGAATACTTATAAGCATATTAGCAAATACGCTGAGCAGTTTTAACACTTATGGCACAACTCTTGATGTAATATTAAACATTGATTCAATGATTAAATATATAGTGGGTTTACGCCTAATAACCTGTAAGAATTACCCATTGGTATAAATGATATACAAAGTAAATGATAGAAAGGAGCCATCTAATGTCGCAGTATTTAAAGTTTTTCTTAATGATAGCCACATCAACATTAGTCATGTTTGTACTGATGTATTTGAATACTTATCAGCTAAGTCATGTTTTTTTTAGTGAAACTCGTACTTATATGGCGCTTTATATGGGAGCCATGATGGCAGTGATAATGCTACTTTTCATGCTCAATATGTATAAAGATAAAAAGAAAAATATAACAGTACTCATTGCTAGTGTTACCGTATTTGCGGGAAGTTTATTTTTAGTTCGATCACAAGCGACTGTTGATGATAGCTCATGGATGTCGGCGATGATCCCACATCATTCAATTGCAATACTCACCAGTGAAAGGGCAAAAATCAAAGATAAGCGAGTCCAAGGGCTTGCAACAAATATTATTGAGGCACAGCGTCGTGAGATTAAAGAAATGCAGTGGTTACTAAAGGATATAGAGAAAAATGGCCTAGCAGAAACTCAGGAGCAAGCACAATCTAGGACCGTACCGGATTTTAATGCTAAGTAAAATTTTATACCAATACATAAAAGGGAGCTAAACATGAGTAAATCAGCCCAACTTTTTAGAATGGCCACAGATGAGCATATTTGTCCGTTTGGTTTAAAATCAAAAGACCTACTAGAGCGAGAGGGATATACAGTTGATGATCAGCTATTAACTTCTCGAGAGCAAACAGATGAATTTAAAAAACAACACAGTGTAGAAACTACACCTCAAACATTTATTGATAATAAACGTATAGGTGGCTATGTCGACTTACGCGATTACTTTGATAAGCCAAAAGCTGGGCAAGAAGGTACAACTTACACGCCCGTGATTGCGATTTTTTCGGTTAGTTTTTTGCTTAGTGTGGCATTTAGTTTTGCAGCGAATAATAGCTTATTATCAATGCAAACCGCTGAACTGTTTGTAGCCCTAACAATGGCAGTGTTAGCAATACAAAAGCTTCAAGACTTATTTAGCTTTACTAATTCATTTATAACCTATGACTTAGTCGCTATGAAAGTAGTCAGGTACGCCTATGTTTACCCATTTTTAGAAGCATTTGTTGGCATTGGAATGATAGCCGGATTACCAGCCTATATTATTGCCCCTATTTCATTGTTCATAGGTGGGGTTGGTGCTGTTTCAGTGATAAAAGCAGTCTATATAGATAAACGAGAGTTAAAATGTGCGTGTGTAGGCGGTGACAGTAACGTACCACTAGGGTTTATCTCCCTAACAGAAAACCTGTTTATGATCGCTGCCGGTATTTGGATGTTTGTTAAGTAAACAACAGCTTTAATTTAAAAACATGATGATGTACTAGTGTGATTACCAAGGGATTATGTCGGTCTAATTACCGAGCGACTTTGACGTAAATAGCATACCAGCCAGTTATTTAACTGGCTACAGTTTGTGCGGTTTCTTGTAACACTTGCGATCTTTCAACTCTCAGTGCGGTAGTGTTCAAGTTATTTCTAAGCCACATGCTGCGCACACCACCTGCACTAATATCAACACCAAGTGACTCAGTCAGCTTCATTGCGACTTTCTGTTGACCAAGATGTGGATGCTCAATTGAGAATTGCACAACCGCATCTTCTATCGCTTGATCTACACAATTTTTATGTCGCAGGTTTGGAGTCTCTTGACGTTTTAAAGCATCAGCCCCTCCTTGCTTAACCAGCTTTAAGTGACGGTGAATAGTATCTCGCGATACGCCACTTTGACGTGAGGCTGCACTGACACTTCCAAGCTCCTCAATTAGCGCTAATACTTCAAGCTTTTTCTGTACAGCCAAGTCTTCTGATGCAAGTTTACTTGGTTCGTTTACCTCTGATATTTTAAGCTGTCGTCCAGCGAAGTGAGCAGTAAACTCTTTCTTGCTCGTTTTTCTAATTTCTATTTTTTGATTGGCAATCGAGTATTTGAGCGGTGAATCAATCAAGTAAAATTTGTTGTCATAGCTGAAGGTATGATCATTACGTATTTTACGGTGATCTTTGATGACACAGATATCGTCTAGGTTGGTGTGTTTTGATAATGGTGTGAACTCAGAACGTTGTTTCGATTTCACTTGTATTTTAGTTTGCCAGTATTGAGGAATAAAGACATGTTTAAGGTAAGCATTAGCCCCAGCAATATCATTGATATTATTTAACCTAAGCTCCGGCACAAGTCGGTCTTGGAAGGTATCAAACGCACGCTCAACACGCCCCTTACCTTGTGGTGAATTAGCAAAAATTATTTCAATACCTAATTCTTCACAGGCGCGTTGCATTTGAGAGAAGTTGCAACGCTTTGGCCCGCCGAATATACCAGCTCTGTCTACATAAAGCGTTTTAAACACACCTTGGGTTTCAATACAGTCTCGCATTACCTTTAAGCAACCTACGGTCGTTTCTGAAGGAAAGAACTCGGCGTATACTTCACTAGTAGCATCGTCAATCAGTATCCGTCCGGTGATCACCGCCTAGCCTTTAAAATTCCACGGTAATAGACTATCGATATCAGGTGTTGATTGGCACAGCTCATCTAAACACGCGGTGATGTAATCGTATGGCGCTAAGCCGTTGGC
>NZ_JAQREZ010000100.1:0-5494 GCF_028598715.1 Pseudoalteromonas sp. GABNS16E | reverse complement strand
CAGCTAACTTATTACGAGCTTCCGACGAGGCGGGAAGATAGATTTTACCCTCGAAGGGTCAAACCCAAACCAAGTAAATACCCCACCAAAAAGAAAAATACCAGTCAGCTTAACTGACTGGCATTAGACCTGAGTCTGCTTTTTGTATTTTCTATTGGGTTTAATTAAACACGATGTTTTCGCTGCCCGGCGCAGCTTTAAACTCAACAATGATTTTGTCGCAATCGGCTTTAATCTCATCACTAAAGTTTTCTTCAGCTCGCCAACGTGCTGTATCTTGCTTAAAAATCTCTTTTTTAGAGTATTTTTTTCGTGCATCGTGGGTCGGCATTTCTTTCACAACGTTATACATTTTATAAATGCCTGGGTACGCTAGCGTTAAATCTCGCTCATCTTCAAAAGCGTACTGAGACATTAAAACCCAAATCCGTAAACAGCCTTCAGAGTACTCACATTGCTCTTCAGCCATTGCACGAGCAATTAGATGAATGCTATCTGCAAGTTTAGCGTTACGCTTTAAGCGCGACTGCTTAAGCTTTTGCTGTTGCTCAGCTTGCTTTTGCGCAATTAACTTTTTTTGCGCGTTAAGCTTATAGAGCAACTGACCTGCATAAAATGCTAAGCCAGCAATAATAACAGCACCTACAAACAAGGCTACAATCACTGCGGTACTCATTAAGCGCCCTTACTATTTGTCGTCATCATCATCTAGCCACTCATTGGCTAAATCATCAGAAAGGTACTTATCGAAATCTGAGTTACCGTCGCTTTCGAAGTTATCTTCAAAATCATCTTCAAACTCGTCTTCGTCTTCATCTTCGATACCTAGTAACTTACAAAGTACTTGGTGGCGAGCAATACGGCTATTAAAGTACTTCGCATCTTTACCCGTCAGCATTTCACCTTGCTCATGGCGCTCAACGAGCTTAAGTAAACGCTCATCGTTTTCAAGCGCTTCTAGCTCTTGCTCAGGCGTAAGCTCTGGCTCTGTAACCTTTTTAAGCTCAACTGTTGGCTTTAAGTTACGCTTCATTTCTACTTGCGGCTGTGGTGCACTAGCCACTAAAGGCACGGCTTTTTTACTGCCGACGCGCTTATCTTTTGGCGCTGAGTTTGCTTTTTTAGTATCGCTATCTAATAGCTCAGGTGCATTACGAGAACCAGGCTTAGCACCCTTTGGTTTTTTAACTCGTTGCTCTTTTAACGCACGCATTTCTTTAAGCTTATCTTGGCTTAAACGAACAGGGCCGTTTGAAGGAATTTTGCGTGATTTTTTCTTTCTACTCATATCTTGATCATCTCACTTAAGAGGTTTTGAGCGAGGCACATAACATGAGCATCGCAGTGCTGGCCTAGCCAGAAGAATTCGATTTGCGCATTAAAGCTTGGGTTGCTCGTTGAATTAGCGCATTAGCTTATTGCTAAACGGTGGGTATTGTAACAGGACAAATAAAAAGGCGGTAGAGAAAACATCTCTACCGCCTACTAATCTGAGCGCCATTATCTGGACACTTCTCCCTTCGACTTTTTTTAGTCTTTATTATTTTTATTATTATCAATCCGTATTGTTATTATTTTAACCTTCCTTGTTACATTCCATTTTGTTTTTTTTATTAAACTTCCTTGAGATTTTATTATTTACGGTCATCCTGACGCTTTCTTGTTATTTCCTTTTGTAGCACCTTCAATGTGCTATTCAGTCGTGTAGCGCCATTTTCCTTTAGCATAATCCATGTTGTTATTGTTGTTTTGCGACAGTGGTTAATTTACCCGTTAATATTTTTGTTACAACTGGTTTATATATTTTTTCTTACATAGAGCATATATAAAAACAAAAAATTTATAATAAACATAAGCTTAACTGTAAAAATATTTTTAAAATAAGTTATTTCTTACAAAATAGCATGGCAAATGTCTCACAAACTAAAGGGTGATATCGTTAAAATATGGACACAAAAAAAGCAGCGCAAGCTGCTTTTTAATCATATTACATAGTATTACACTAGCTTATACTAGATAAATACGACTTTAGTGTAAGCCACCTAAGTATTGAGATAGTACTTCAATATCTTTATCAGTTAGCTTTTTCGCTATATCTTGCATCATACCGTTATGGTCGTTTTTACGGGTTCCATCACGAAACTTCTCTAGCTGAGCTTTAATGTACTCTGGGTGCTGAAAAGAAATTTTAGGAAACTTAGCAAGAGACGAACCATTGCCTCGCGGACCATGACACGCCGCACAAGCCGGAATACCACGTTCAGCATCGCCTGCTTTGTAAAGCATCTGACCAACTTCAACCACGTCTTTTGGGGTGGCGCCTTCAGTCATGTTCAATGAAGAAAAATAAGCAGATAGGTCTTTCATGTCTTGTTCGCTAAGTGGCATAGCCATCGCGCTCATTACAGGATCCATACGGCCTTCTTTACCGCCTGAAGTCATACCTAATTTTAAATCCTTAAGTTGTTTAAGGATGTAATCTGGGTGCTGGCCTGCAAGTTTAGGGTAAATATTAACCGGTGCATTACCGTCTGGGCCGTGACAAGCCGCACACGTTGCTGATTTTTCTTTACCTGCGTTTACATCGCCATCAAATGCTGTTGCGTTGCTTGCTGACAACGCACCAAGCAATATTGTTAAAGATAGTGCTATTTTTTTCATGGTGAATTCTCTGTTTCCGACCCTGTATCATCTACAATATGGATGTTGTAATTCATGTATTCTACACGATAAAAAATTCTCTGGCACGTTTTCTACTCATATTAAGCTTATAATTTATAGGGTTTTGACCTAGATTAACCTTTAAGCAGCTTTAATAGTGCCATTTATAGAGTTTTTAGGTGTTTAAATACGCTTTTTAATACATCCTTTATAGTATAAAATACGCGCCCTGAGTGAATTTAGCTCAATAAGATTAACTTTTACGTTTTTAGGAGAGCCTGTGCTCAAATCTCGTATCAAATATAATACTGCGTCTTTTGTAACAAGCGCGCCAGACATCACTAAATTACCTGCTGATACGGGAATTGAAGTCGCGTTTGCAGGTCGCTCTAATGCAGGTAAATCAAGTGCTCTTAATGCACTGACAGATCAAAAACTTGCACGTACCAGTAAAACGCCAGGTCGTACGCAGTTAATCAACACCTTTGAATTAGGTGAAGTAGATGATATGCGCTTAATCGACTTACCCGGTTATGGGTTTGCTAAAGTACCTATTGAAATGAAAAAGAAGTGGCAAAAGTCACTGGGTGAGTACCTACAAAAACGTCAAAGTTTAAAAGGTATTGTTATATTAATGGATATTCGCCACCCATTAAAAGATTTAGACAAAGATCTAATTAACTGGGCTATTGGCAGCGAAATCCCGGTACTGGCGCTTTTAACTAAAGCCGATAAGCTCAAGCAAGGTGCGCGTAAAGCACAAGTACTGCAAGTACGCCGTGAATTAAGTGAACTAGACGGTGATATTACTGTACACGCTTTTTCATCACTTAAGGGAACAGGTTTACCGGAAGTCGCTAAAAAGCTAGATGAGTGGTATTTAGGGCCAATTGTGGCTGTTGCACCGCCGCAAAGTGATGAAGACAGCTCAGACGCTTAAAAATAAGCACCTACGAAAGATAAAACTTTCCCCCTGCTGATTTTATAAAATAGCCGCGCTCATCAGCGTCGGCTATTTCAGCCCACTGATAAAACACACTTCGTGATACCCGCGCGCTACACCCATAAGGTAATTGCAAATAAGGCACCGCTGCATTTTTATAGTTTTTTATATAAAGAGGCTGCTCAGCACTGATTAACCATTGCCGTGCTAAATTATCTACACAACACATAACCTGCCCTTGCGCTGTGTTCTCAATATGCCAGCTTACGATAACGAAAGGCGCATCTTGCACCTCTATCGCTATTTTTTCGATGGGTGTTTTTAAATAAAACTGCTCACCTTCTTTGCATACAACACTGGCAAACAGTTTTACCATCGCGGGGCGAGTAATTTCGCTGCCATCGTAAAACCACTGCCCATGCTCGTTAATCATAATCGGCAGCTCACCACACTCGGTAGGCTGCCAACTACCAAACGGTTTGCTAGGCTCGCTTAATTGCTTACTAAGTGCCGTTAACGAGATCACTGTTTTTTAAGTGTTAGCGCAAAAGTAACTGGTACGGCTGTAGCAACGGCAGGTAAACCAGCTAATTGCTGTAGCTTTTTAACGCCTTCGGTCACACCAAAGTCTTGGCTATTTACAATCACAGGCGTAAACGACGACACGCTTAAATCGCCATTTTCGGCACTGCTAACAAGTACATTTATTTTTAATGGCTTTTTATTACCATGAAAATCAAGCTGCGCATCAACCTCTTTTAATACATGCTGGCCCGGTTTTTTAATATTACTTAATTGCTTTTTTAAATCCGCAGTTAAAACTGCATGAGGAAACTTAGCCGCTTCAAATACAAATTGAGTTAAACGTTCATTGCGAATAGGGATCAGTGTTTCTGCAGAGGTTAAGTCTATATTTACACTAAAAGCACCACTGTCTGAAAGTGTTCCTTCTAGGTTAGTAAAATGATGTGCCTCAGCAATCGAGTCTTTTTTGATAGAAACAAAACTTAATTGGCTCTTGTCATTGACTAGCTGCCAATCTGCATGAGCGGCATTAGACAAAGCAACACTTGATAACGATAAACCGATAATGGCTAACGTTTTAAACATAACGCACTCCTAAAATAAAATGAGAATAATAGCGCTTTCGATACTATCACCTGAAATAGGGGCAAACCACCTCAAATTAAAGACGGCGCTAAATTACTTAGCCCGTACTGTTATTAAAAAATTAATAACGATATAACAGCCTATAACTGATGCTTTTTAGGGCCATACCGCAACATCCACGCTAATAATTGCGTGAGATAGCTTTACTTGCCTACGTTTGCATTATAACTGCTTTATACATATACCCGTTTGAGGGCGCGCTAGGTATGGCAAAAAAAATAATAAACATAAATGAGCATAAAGTGTGAATAGTAAAAAAGCGCTTAGAGGAGCCATTTAGCTTTAAAGGGCAATCTAATGAGGAAGAAAAAGCAGCCTGCTTAAAACAAGCAGGCCGATATAGCAAACTGGGGAGAAGCTATCAATTTGTTGCACCTTTTCAGATGCATCATCAACAGGATGTCCTACAGGATGAGGACGCGCGCACTTTAGCAAAAGCGCGCATAAAAATACAATGATATTCCGCCAAAATAGTTCGAATTGACGAACATATAACTATTTAATACAAATAGTTGCTTAAATTAACCTACTTTTAACTAAACTTTGTTTACGCGTAGAAATACTTATATCGATTCGCTTAATTGAGTGAGTTATTTTGTCCCGTCCTGAAATAGGTTGACGGTTTTAATGAAAGACTTGGTGCGAAAGCGCCAGGTCTTTTTTATGCACTTGATTTGGTGTTTTCATATCCAAACTTAAGTGCGGTCGCATTTCATTGTA